>NZ_JAMPJY010000007.1:0-213654 GCF_039961875.1 Trichocoleus sp. ST-U2
TTATGAACTTCGGCTCAGTCAAAGGTAAGATGAGTAAAACTTATGACCGGCAGCTAGCAATCGCCTAATTTTAGACCCCATATTACCCCAGCGACGACTTTTGCAAGAGGTCTATTGCCGTTTTGTAGGGGCATGGCAATCAAAAAGCCCCTACGCGGTTTATAAATCCCCTGAGAGTTTGTATCGCCGGTACGGACAAGAAATTTGTTTTTCTTAGCTGTTGGGTACTATTACTCATCATTGACAGGGGATTTACAGCCAAGTACGGTAGAATGCTGACGAGCAAAGCACAGCTCAGTAAGTAGCAGTAAAGCCGCGACGAGAGCGTGCGGCTGTGTAGCCGGGGCAGGAGTGTGGTGGTGAAAATATCGCTTTTAGATAGGTTACGGCTGGGCGTAGCAGTTGGGACAGCAAAGACAGTGACGCGGCTGGTGCGCCTGCTGCGTTTGGGAGCTGCTAGTGTTTTACCGGGAGAAATTGCCGGACGCATTCAGCCGCAGCTGTTGTCCCTGCTGTCTGGTCAAGTAAAGCACGGTGTGATTTTCATTGCGGGGACGAATGGAAAGACAACGACATCGTTGCTGTTGCGGACAATGCTGGAACGTCAGGGATGGCGCGTTGTTCACAATGCAGCGGGTGCCAATCTCGTGAATGGATTAATCACGGCACTGCTAACCAACACCAATTTAATCGGACAGCTCAACGCTGACTATGCAATTTTAGAGGTAGATGAAAATATTCTGCCGAAGGTTTTGCCGCCGGTTCAGCCAAAATTGATTTTGTGTTTGAATTTATTTCGGGATCAGCTGGATCGGTACGGGGAAGTGGATATGATTAGCCAGCGTTGGCAGAAAGCGATCGCCCAATCCAAAGATACGGTAGCGATCTTAAATGGCGATGACCCCACCTTGTCTCATCTGGGTCAGCAGTTATCGCAACGAGTTTTATTCTTCGGTTTAAACGAACCTGAAGCTTATCTTGACGAAATTCCTCATGCAGTAGATTCTATATATTGTCCCCGGTGCGGACATTCTCTCGATTATCAGGGCGTCTACTTATCTCATCAGGGCGATTATCGGTGTCCTAGCTGTGGCTTTGAAAAAGGCCCCTTGGCAATCGATAGTCGCCAATGGCCTCAGATTCTGATTGGGATTTACAACAAATACAACACGCTGGCGGCTATTTTAGCGGCGCAAGAAATTGGCGTTGATACCGCAAATATCCTGGACACGATTAAAAACTTCCATGCAGCTTTTGGACGGGCTGAGGAATTAGAAGTCGCCGGGAAAAAGGTGCGGATTTTGCTATCAAAAAATCCCGTGGCGCTGAATGAAACCATCCGCGCAGTAAATCAGCAAAGAAGCCACGGCGGTTCTTCCACAACACTGATGGTACTAAACGATCGCACCCCAGACGGTACTGATGTCTCTTGGATTTGGGATGTAGACACCGAAAAATTGGTAGAACAGGGAGGAACGGTGGTAGTCAGCGGCGATCGCGTTTACGATATGGCGCTACGCCTGCAATACAGCCAAGCAGACGAGGAACATGGCTGCAAACTAATTGTGAAAGAAGATTTACAAGAAGCGATCGCCACTGCTTTAGAACACACCGCTACCGGCGAAACCCTGCACATTCTACCGACTTACTCAGCGATGCTAGAAGTCCGAGGTATTTTGACTGGACGAAAAATTCTGTAGATGTTAAACGCTCTCGGTACGCAGAAAGTAGCCTTCCTTTGCGTACCTCTGCGATTTCCTTGGCGCTACTTTGCGTTAAAAATCAAAAAATTTGACTGTCACCATGACCGAACAACTTGAACTCACAATTGGCTGGCTTTATCCGACGCTGATGAGTACCTACGGCGATCGCGGTAATGTCATCTGTTTACAACAACGTGCCCAATGGCGGGGGATCAAAGTCAACGTCATGCCCTTAGATCGGGACGCCCCGACCGAGCAATTTCACCAAGTCGATGTAATCGTGGGTGGCGGCGCACAAGACCGACAGCAGGAAATCGTCATGCGCGATTTGCGCCAAGGCAAAGCAGAAGCGATCGCTCAGAAAATCGAAGCCGGAACGCCTGGGGTATTTACTTGCGGATCGCCCCAACTGCTAGGACACTATTACGAACCCGCATTAGGGCAACGGATCGAGGGATTGGGTTTATTGGATTTTGTCAGCAAGCATCCGGGGCCAGATGCCCGTCGCTGTATTGGGAATGTCGTGTTTGAGATCACGGCGTCGCGATTGGCGGAGGATTTGCGAAAGATGTCGGAGGATGCGCCTTTGGTAATCGGCTTTGAAAATCACGGCGGACGCACTTATTTAGGTGAGGTGGAACCCTTGGGACGTGTGATTAGCGGTTATGGGAATAATGGGGAAGATGGGATGGAAGGAGCATTTTATCGGAATGCGATCGCGACCTACTCTCACGGTCCTCTTTTACCCAAAAATCCCTCGATTGCTGACTGGCTCATTCAAACTGCGCTTGCAGAAAAATATCAAACGCCAATTTCTTTAAAACCTTTGGATGATGTCTTGGCAATGCAGGGGCGAGAAGCGATGTTTAAAAAGTTGGGCGTCAAGATGCCAGCGGCTTCTGCACAGCGGGGATCGAAAAATTAGTACGGTTCTGACTTGAACTCGGAACCTCACCCCCAACCCCTCTCCGTCAACGGAGAGGGGCGAATATTGAACCCCTCCCGGTTCAACTCCGCAGCTCCAGACGAGATTGATGGCGTCTGGAGACGATTCTCCGATTCATCCGCATCGTCTGGATAAATGGGCGATCGCTGCCACCAATGCTAATGGTTTCACTGGCTTCGCGACGTGTGTCTGAAAGCCAGCTTTGACAGCCCGCGAGCGATCTTCTTCTCTGGCATACGCTGTCAGAGCCAAAGCTGGAATTCCCTTTTGTTGTGCATCCAGCGCCCTAACTTTGCGGATAAAAGTATAGCCGTCCTCGTTCGGCATATCGATGTCGCTCACCAGGACATCCGGACGCCAATCCGAAGCATCGTCAGTTAAGACTGCCATTGCCTCTTTTGCGGATGCAACTGCCATCACTTCGCCTCCGTAGTGTTGCAAGATAACCGTCAGCAACTCACGGGCATCGGCTTCATCATCTACTACCAGCACTCGCAATCCGTTGAGTCCTGGAGGACACTCTGAGAGTCCTTCGTTGTCCCTTGTCCAGAATCCCTGCTCGATATCCTTTGGCTCGATGAGGACAGCGAGGATCGGCAGCTTCACTGTAAAGGTTGCGCCTTTTCCTTCTCCCGGACTTTGGGCAAAGACCGTACCTCCGTGCAGTTCTATCAAGTGGCGGGCGACGGCTAACCCCAGTCCCAGTCCGCCGTATGACCGGGTGATGGAGCTATCAGCTTGACGGAAACGATCGAACACATAGGGGAGAAAGTCGGCAGCGATTCCCTGTCCGGTGTCGCTGACTTGAATCTCAACCCAAGAGTTGCTCCGCTCCAGCCGCACCTCGACTCGCCCCCGTTTGGGTGTAAACTTCACTGCATTCGACAGTAAATTCCATACAACTTGCTGCAAGCGGTCGGGATCGCCGCAGATTAGCCCTGCGGAGGAATCAAGAAAAGACTCCAATCGAATCGACTTGGCACTAGCCGCCGGTTGGATGGTCGCGATCGCAGCTTCAATGACGGAGGATAGCTCCAGCGGACGGACATAAAGGCGAAATTTCCCCTGAATAATCCGCGAAACATCCAGCAGATCCTCAATTAGCTGTGTTTGCAACCGAGCATTACGCTCAATTGTCTCCATTGCCCGCACAATAATCGCTTCGTCAAGCTTCCGAGTCCGAAGCAACTGAGTCCATCCCAGCATTGAGTTGAGGGGGGTGCGAAGCTCGTGAGAGAGGGTTGCTAAGAACTCATCCTTCAGGCGGTTGGTTTCTTCAGCTGCCATTCTCGCCTGTTGTTCGTAAACGAGCAGTTTTTCGCGCTCTTGTTCGGCTTGCTTGCGCTCGGTAATGTCTATACAAGAGCCGATATAACCGACAAAGCTCCCGCCTGGAGTCAGCCGGGGAACGCCTCGATCGAAAACCCAGCGATACTCGCCATCAAAGCGCCTCAGGCGGTATTCCATGTCAAAATTTTCGCGGGCATCAAAGGCAGTGCGGTATGTTTCTACACACTGCTGAAGATCGTCAGGATGGAGGCTTTGCGTCCAACCCATGCCGATTGATTCTTCTAAAGTCCTGCCAGTAAAGTCGAGCCAGCCTTTATTAAAATAATTACAAGTTTTGTCGCAATCGCACATCCACAACATCACGGGAGCCATATCTGCCATCAGGCGAAATCGTTGTTCGCTTTCCCGCAGCGACTCCTGCGATCGCTGGCGCTCGGTAATGTCGCGGTAAGCGATCGCGATACCCGCTACACTCTTCACATCTAGTAAATTATTGGCGATCGCTTCAAAATCTCGCCAAGAGCCATCGACTTTCTGGATGCGAAACTGTGCGGTAATTTTGCTAGTTGGAGAGTTGCTAGTTGGAGAATTCAGTGCAGCTGCTAATAGTTTCTCTCCTTGAGGGCGATCGCTCGGATGAACAATTTCAATTGCTTTTTTCGAGAGCCAATTTTCTGGTTCGTAGCCCAAAATCGATTGAATGGAGGCACTGGTGTAGCGAATTGTGCCATCAGCTGCAACAATCACAAGAATGTCAGAGGCATTCTGCGCTAAAGCCCGGAACCGCTCTTCGCTTTCCCGCAGTGCCTCTGCTCTGGCAAGCTCAATTTTCAGCCGTCGATCGAAGACAGAACCCAGCAGCGCTAGCGCTAGCACGATCGTCGTGGCAATTCCAATTTCAACTGCCAGCCAAGAATTGTCCATTATCAGCGACAACTCCATCCCGGAGGGATTGGTTGATTGATAGCTTACCGCTGCCATCCCGGTATAGTGCATCCCTGCGATCGCGCATCCCATGACAATCGCGCTGCCGATCTTTCGCAAGTTCCCGGTTAATGTCGCCGCTGTACGCAGATGAAAAGCTAACCACAAGGCGAGCCAGGAAGCACTAATGGCGATCGCCATCGAAACTGCTACCAGTCTAAGGTCATAGGTAACGGTCGCTTCTAACCGCATCCCCGCCATGCCTGTATAGTGCATCGCGGCAATGCCACAGCCCATGAAAATGCCACCTGCGAGTAATCTTCGCCAACCCATTTGTTCGCGGCTAACGATATACAAAGCTGCGCCGGATGCGATCGCTGCGACTCCCATCGAAACCAAGACGGTGGGGAAATCGTAAGCCATTGAGATTGGCAGGCAATAGGCGAGCATTCCGATAAAATGCATCGACCAAATGCCACTTCCCATCGCGATTGCACCTCCCGCTAGCCACAGCTTCCGCCCACGTCCTTGAGCCGCCGTGACTCGTCCCGCTAAATCCAGCGCCGTGTAGGAAGCGGCGATCGCGATCGCCATCGAAAGCACAACCAGACGTAAATCGTAGGTTGCTATCATCTCTTGGGCTGCATCATTGATTCCCTTCATCTCTATACTGAACGCTGAGATTGTGGTGGCAATCGCAATCTCTCACGATCGGATTGCCTGATTCAAGTGTTTAAATTTTATCGGAGCAGCGGTTGAAAACTGTTTAACCTTCAGGAATAGCCTGAGTATATCTTCCTATGAGTTAATCTTATGGAAATCGAGGAGAAGGAACAGAGAACGAGGTAGAATGCCCCTGCACCCCTACCCTTTTTACTTGTCCTTTTTCACCTGCCTTTTTTACTTCTGGCGTTCGCCATTTTTGCCAAACCGAGTTTCTTGTAACGTTGTGCCAATGCCTTGAATGATGCCGCGTCCAATTAAGCCAATGCCTCTGCCGATTACTTGCGTGAGGACGTAAACAACACCGCTACCTAGGAAGGCAACCGTTGAGCGCAGACGTGGCGCGATCGCATCTCTAGTTTCTAGCGCTAGCGTACAAGCGAGTTGGGCACCCCTGAGTTGCTGTAATTCATCAGTGCGGGGGGCATAAATAGAGATTTTTTTGATTCCAATGCCACCTAGCGCTAGCAGAAGATATCGGCTTTCAAAAATTGCGGTTGGCTCACCCACATATCTTTCTAAACGATATTTCCACGATAGATTGTTCCGAAATCGAGCAATTTCCCGCGATGAGATTAACCGTCTATCGTAAAAAATCTGCTTAATTGCTTCCACATCTGCGAAATAGTTCAGCAGGGGTTGGACAACGCTATTGGCAATTTGAATTAATAAATTCTCCAAGATAACTTCTGCTCGATCCCGCGCTTCCGGTGTCCCAAAAGAGTAGGAAACATTATCAATCATCAGCGAAGTTTGAAAAAGCAAATAGTTGATGATTTCGACAACCAGAGGAATTTTATCTAGAAAAGATTGTTGAATAATTGTTGCATCCTGTAACAAGGTATTGACAATATCCACTTCAAGATTTCCGACTTGAATCGTGCAATATTTGCCAAAAAAATCAGTGGTAGACGCTTGCCACAAATCCCGCAGAATCAGCGAGTGCTTCAGAGCGATCGCTTCCGGCTGTAGCTGGGAAAAGCGCAGTTCCTCTAAGACATCCTCGAATTTACGCAAGATCAGATAAAGCAATTCCCGTTTCTTTTCTTCCAGCAGAATATCAATTTCCAACGGAGAGCCAGTCAGATTTTTTAGCCCAAATTGAAGTTTATTTAAAGTAGCGTCTAGCAGGGGGCTAAGGATCGAGGATTCAGAAAGTGCTGAGGACTGAGTCGCGAGTGTTGAGTCTAACGAGGGATTATTTCTTCTCCTCGGTTCCGGGGTAGGGAGAGGAATCCCACTGCGGCGATCGCGACTTCCCGATCTAGGTGGGTTGAGGAGGTCATTCGGGCTTTCCTCAGGGGGGTCAGTAAAACCCGTCCCTGCCACCTGATTTCTTGCGCCTGTCGTCGCCACAGGTAACAGCTGATTGACCAGCCAACGGGCTGTCCGCAATTCTCGTCGCCGTCCCGTTAGGATGAACCAGTCTAGTGTCGAAAGATTGGGGTTTTGTACCTGGTTTGTCACCTGGGCGATCGCGGTATCGATTTGCCGTAGTCCCGACTGACGGATTTGCCAGAGCAAGGATGAACGACTTTGTATGACATCTGAGGCTTCTACAGGCGCGTCGTTTTGCGTCTGTACAAGTTCTGACCAGTAAACTTCCCCAACGGCTACCTGACGAAGCGCTGGCACCAGAACCGAGAGATCGGTGCCTTTGGGGCAATAGCCCTCGACGCCTAGGGTTCTGGCTGCTATCAGTTCCTCTGGCGTGAGTCGTTGGCTGAGAAGGAATATCGGTAATTTCGGGAATTGCGTCTTTAATTCCTGGCACAGCTGCAATCCGATCGATCCCCCCAAAGACAAGTTAGAGCGACCTAGGTTTAGTTCTAAAATCACCAGATTTGGAGCGTTGTCTGTACCAACTCCAGCTGCCAACGTCTGCAAAGCGTCAGCAACGCTATCCGCCTCGGCAACGACTTGTAGGTCGGGAAACGACGCCAAAGCGGTGCTAAGACCCAACCGAAAAATCGGGTCATCATCGATTAGCATCAACTTGAAGCGGCGAACAGTCCCAAGGGTATCCGCTACGCGATCGCTCATCAACAACCTCCTGCTTCACACCGCTTTCTCCCTGCTATAACAGATTACTCATTCCAGGGGCGATACGAACAAAGCGCGATCGCGTACCTTGGAAGCGAGGATAACGCCTCGCGCAGAAAAAGTCAGTTCGCCACGCTTGTACTTTCCCTTGTATTTTCCACAGAGCGCGATCGCTGCTATCTAACTATTCTTTTGTTTTTTGGGAAATTTATCTTAAATCATCCTATTTAATCTTCCCCTGTCTTTAGTTCACGCTAAAGAAAAAGTTGTAGATTTTAGAGCGGACAAGGCCCACAAAATGCGATTAGAGCAGGCATTGCTCCCCCTGCTACTACAGAAACATCATCATCTAGTTCCTGTATTGAAAATCGAGCCGCTATTTCTATAGTCAGATATTTAGCACTTAGAAGCTCTAACTATAGAATTATGCTCAGACTCGACATCTCCTATAAGCTAACGAAGACATACAAAAGCTGGAAATCATTCAAAGCAAGAAGATTTGGATGAACCAAAAATAGGAGGCTTTCTAAGCCACAAACGGTGCATTTATTAGCATCTTGTGTTTTTGAAAGAGGAACTGACGCTGATGACAGCAAAATTTTTTAAGTC
Source organism: Trichocoleus sp. ST-U2 (assembly GCF_039961875.1). NCBI lineage: Bacteria > Bacillati > Cyanobacteriota > Cyanophyceae > Leptolyngbyales > Trichocoleusaceae > Trichocoleus > Trichocoleus sp. ST-U2. The sequence goes on from NZ_JAMPJY010000007.1 coordinate 8,239, forward strand.
AAGTATCAAATCCCTGAGCATTCTTTCTGCGGTTGCCTCGCTCCCGCTACTCTTGAACGGGATGAGTGCAAACGCTGCCGGGATCAGTGCTTCTCAGATCAACCCTGAGATCGAAGAAATGCCCATTGATATGCACGGTGGGAGCTATGAGCAGCCAACAAGACAAGCGCAGCTGATTCCCGATCCAACTGGGCGTAATGAAGGGCCAACTGTGCCCGCTGAAAACATAGCACCTGCAAAATTTAATCCCCTTGCCCGCTATTCTCCCTCACCCGCGCCGATGCTAAAAAGCGGTAGTCAGGGAGCAGTAGTGACAGAAGTTCAGACAGTATTAAAAGATCGAGGACTCTATAAAGGCGGAATTGATGGCGTATATGGGTCGCAAACGCGCTCAGCCGTCATCGCCTTCCAGCAGTCGAGAAACTTAAGCCCGGATGGGATCGTTGGCCCTCGGACTTGGGAAGCGATGATTGCAGCTTAAAGCAGATACAGAACGATGGGCACTCTCCAGCAGGAGCGTGCCAATAAAAGAGAAAATGCTGAAAAAGTCAAGCAGCGAAACAAACAAAGGCTGCATACGCAGCCTTTGTTTGTTTCGCTCCAGGATGAGAGGCTGGGGGGAATTATCCAAGCCTTGGGAAACTTTACTGTCCCTTCTCGGTGAGGGAGATCGACAGCGTCAATAATTCCCCTCTGGCTCACTATTCGTTTGAGATTCAGAGGAACTGTCTTCGATAGACTGCTGAAGTTCAGCTGCCTTTTGTCTTTCTATTAAAATGGCTTCTCGTTCAGATGCCCAACGAGCGATCGCTCCTTGCGCTTCTCGATACAGTGCCCGACCGTAGCGAATCCTAGAAGCCTTATTAATTGCCGCAGTGAGCCGCCCATTAGCCGCTAAAGCGTTCGCCTCGTTAAGAATCGGCGTATCTTCAGCGATTTGAATTTGCGTTACCCAATCGCTCAGCGATGCCTGTGCCTCAGAGTACAAAGCACGTCCAGGAGCGATTTTGGAGGCAGCTGCAACCGCCGCCTGGAGATTTCCCTGCTGAGCCAAACCTTTCGCTAAATCTAGGATCGGTCGGTCTTCCATCGTTTGGATAGCTTTAGTCCATTGGGCGATATAGGTTTGTGCCTCTATCCGCAAAGGCTGACCCAGCTTAATCCGGCTTCCCTCCTCAACCGCCGCCCTCAAACTTTCTAGAGTTCCCGGTGTTGCCAGCTGTTTGGATCGGGCAAGGGCGATTCGGTCTTGAATTTGTTGAATTTGCTTCCGCCAGTGGGCAATTTGAGTTTGGGCTTCGATGCGTCCAGGTCGTTTGGGCGCGATCGCTTGGGCTTGGCTAATCGCAAATTCAAATGCCAACGGTTGATCGAAGCTGGCTATTGTTTCGGCAAATTGCATTTGCAGCCGATCTTGTAAATTAGATTGCCAAAGCGCCTCGGTCACTCGTGCTTGCTGGCGAAGCGGACTTTTTGGGGAAATCTGACGCAGCGCCGCTTGCGCCTCTAGGAAGCTGAGGATTTTATTTTCCTGAGCAACTGCATAAGAACGACTCAGTTGAATCCAATCTTGAGCTTCCTTATAGACTGAAGTCTTCGGAGGAATCAGCTGGGCGGCGGTAATAGCACGGTCAAACTCTTCCTTCTCGAAATGCTCGGCAGTTATTTTTAGCAACTCCTGGCTCCAGAGATTGATTTCGGCTTTTGCCTTTGATTTGACATAGGTGTTGGGGTTCACCTTTCCTGCCAGGGCGATCGCTGGCGCGTATCCCTCAGGTGTCTTGGCTTCGGCAAATGTCTGCGCCTCTTCTAGCTGTTGCCAAGCTTTTTTTTCCTGACTCATCCGATCGATCAGTTTATCGAGTTGTTTTTGATCCCAGTAGCGGTTATCGAGACGAGACAAAGCCTGTATTTGCAAAGAAGCTTCAAACCACTTTTGTTCTTTTAAAGTTGCTAAGAATTTTTTGGTAATCTCCTGACCCTGCCGCCAATCCCCTTGCCATTGTTTCATTGCTGCTTGCACCTCTGGATACAGGGGGCTAGAGGAGGGAATTTGGCGGGCAATGGCGATCGCTCCCTTTAAATCTCCTTGGTCAATTCTCTGACGGGCGATCGCCAAGAGCGATCGCGACCAGTCTTCCATCAGCCGAGTCGCTTCTGGATACACCGGGTTATCGGGGGACAAGCTCTTGACGAACTTCATTGCCTCCACCAGCTGCTCTAACTTGCCCGACTGAGCCGCCTGCTGGGCGCAAGTCAACCGATCCATTTCCGGAGCTAAAGGCGACATATTTTTACAGTTAACTTGGGGAGGAATCGTTGCCAGCAAGAAGAAAGCCGCGAGTGCTGTCCCACCCAACCCAAAGATAATACTTAGCCACAACAGCCACCACCGCGAAAATTTGTTTCGCCGTTTAAGCGGTGTCAGAGGTGGCTGCATCGCTGAGGCAGGGGCTTCAGTTTGCTCCGCATCCTCGTCCCGGAGCTTGGTGGCAGATGCGCTGGCATTCGAGACGACTCTAATTACCAGTTTGCGTCCCTGCCGTTGCCGCAATCGGTTTGCCGTGCGTACTTGAAATTCATGTAATTGTCTTTTCACTACCATCTCACTACCACTACCCTTGAGTCCTCGTTTTGCTGCTCCTGCTTGATGACATCGATCCGGAGCCGAATCGCCGTCAGCGTAAAGGGTCTAAAACTGATAATAAAAGCTTTAAGTTTGTAGGGGTAAAGCTTTTGTGAGTGAATTTAGAGATCGAGCTGATTTTTTGCACCCGTGCTTCGCTCTTACATAAGTTATCCTGAAATTCAACTCAATTAGGGATGATGAAAAACAGCTTCTACCCCATTCATCACGATTGGTCGGCACACCAGCCGCCTACACTCCCGATAACATGACTAATAAGTGGCATATTGAGTTATTTCCTAGAATTGAGGTGGGATGAGCCTTAGCATTCGGCATTGGCTGGCGGAACGCAACATTGAACTGGCAACCTTGAGGCACCCAGGCACTCAGATTGCCGGGATTGCCTTTCGCATTGTCCGGGATATGGAACTCAAGAGCCTGACACCTTTTGATATTAGTGTCTTAGCGGAAGTCTTAGAACTACCTTTGAGAGCAGCTTGGGAAGTGGCAGGCGTAGCTTCCCAACTTTGTGTGGGGTTGCTGCGTATCCTGAGTCAAAAAAAGCCCCTGAAGCGCAACGAAGGAACCTGGCTAACTTTCCAAGTTGCTTACCTGAACGCCTTACAAGGAATTTTAGAACAAGAATCTCAACTGAGAAGACCGTGGTTGTCTCGTGCAGGCGTCCCAGGCGAGTCAGAAGACTTGTACGGGCAGGTCTGGGATGCGCCCCTTTCCGATCCCCAGTTGCAAGCCTTACTGAAAACTTTGCGTCCCGGACGCCTCACCGATAGTCAGGCAGAACAAGCGCTGAGTATGGTGGGCGACTCCTTTCTCGTGCAGCAGATGAACAGTACCGGCATTGCCTGGTTGATCGCCAATGGTGCCGAGGAAACAGAAGCCAAGCTAATCGCCCAACGCCTGGTTCACGGACTCCCAGGATATTTACTTGCCGCGATCGCTGAAAATGCCCTGCCGCTGGCACAACTACAGAAATTTGTCCAGCTAGGGAATTTATCAACTTGGCAGGATACTCCTGGTGCGGGAAACCCGGAGCGGAAGCGTTCTGGGTTCTCCACCACTTTGAATTTTGAGCCAAATCAAAACTCAGACCCAAACACGCCACAATTTTCGCTGAACCTCGAACGAGAACGCTATCGAGCCAGCCTTCTACAATCTTTGAGCGAACCGTTACTGGCAGAACCTTTTGCCCTAAAGGATTTATACGTCCCCTTGAAGGGAGTGCTGCTCGAAGAAAGCTCCACCCGGTTAGAGACGAAAAATCCCAAGTCAGATCCGACCACGACACCGCTTGCCGCTAACGCCGTACCTGCGAAACCCGTGGATTTAATGGAGTGGGTCACGGCTCAGCTAAATGATACGACCAGCATTGCGGCGATCGAGAGTCTTCCGGGCACGGGCAAGACGAGTTTTTGCCAGATATTGGCATCAACCGTTGCTCAGGAGCTTTACCCTAGATGGATGCCAGCGTTTATCCGACTCAAGGACGCTACCTTGGGGCAAACTTTGGAGCAAACCCTGAACTCTGCCTTCCCTTGGGGCAGATTTACAGATGCAGATGGTTGGCTTTCACCGATGCATCCTCCTTGCTTGTTGATTCTGGATGGCTTGGATGAATTGCCCCGCTCAAGTCATGCAGGGCGTCATTACCATGCCTTCCTGAACCAGCTGATGCAGTTTCAAGGGGAAGCAATGGCGTCTTTTGAGGGCACGCCCCGCCACAAGATTATTCTGACCAGCCGGACAACTGGAAGAGAAGGAGAATATTTCGATCTTGCCTCTACTCTGATCCCTTTGCCCCACGATTTGCGGCGGCGGATTGCAATTCAGCCAATGGAACACGAGGAGTTCCGGGAGTGGTTCAAGCAGTGGTCGAAACTGCAATCGAAAGCGATCGCTCAAGGATATTTCGCCTTTGTCAAAGAAAGAGGCGGCTTTTCGACTCGTCCTGTTGGCACCCCAGGCGCTGCTAACGTACTCGCCGCCCTCGTCCGCAAGCCTTTGATGCTCTATCTACTGGGTATCTTGCATCGAGATGGACTGCTCAACGACACGATCTTTCACCTGACATTACCCCAAGCGAAGTTTGAAATTTACGACCGGATTTGCCGCTGGCTCTTGGCATACCCCGAAGCTGGCAGTGGTTCCATGCCTTTTGTGATTCGGGAAGGTCTGGCTCATGCTTACCGCAGCAATGATGCGATCGCTCATCTCCTGCAAAACCGACGCCCCCAAGACCTACGCCACCAGATGCAAGTGGCGGCACTGACCATTCTGCAAACAGGTCGCCATCAAGCCCCCCAATCCGCTGTAGAGGCGACCTTTACCAGAATGGTGACGGAGTCACAGAAACCGATAAACCCCCGCTTACAGCCGTCAGATGACACCCTGCCAGCCTTTTTCTTCCACACTCATCATTCAGCGATCGAGTTTTCTCACCGCAACCTTGGAGAATATCTCTGCGCTGAAGAAATTGCCACTCAGCTGCAAGCCCTCACCCTACCAGTCCAAGATACCTACGGTGAATTCACCTTTGCGATCCACTCGCCGATCAATGTAGCCCAGCATCTTTATCAATTACTGGGTTATGGCGTATTGTCAGTTGAAATCGAAGACATGGTAATTGAGCGACTGCGGCGGATTTTTGAGCGCAACCCGGCTCAGTTTAGCTTCAATGTTTTGTTTGAACGCCTCTATCGGTTTTACCGCACCTACTGTCGAGGTCGCTGGCTAGATGAAGGAATCGCCCACCAGTGTCATACCCAGTTGCAGGCGTTGCACAACCCCTTAAAAATCTTGCAAATCGATGCCGCCGTTGGGCTGAATGTCTTCTTGTTGCTCAGCGCGATCGCAAAGCAGATGCGCGAAGCACATCTCGGTCATCGGGCAACGCAGATTTCTTTCTGGCCTTGCGGCAACCCCGACCTGCCATCTGAATTTGACGCCGAAGCACTGCTGACTTTAATCGGTCGCACTGTTGTCCTATCTCCCACCGCCTTTTGGCAGAGGGCGCGGCACAGCCTCAGTCAATTACAGCTACGCTCTGCCTGTTTGAATCATGCTCTGTTAGCAGAGGCTAACCTCTGGCAAACTAATCTGTTAGCGGCTGAGCTAGCAGGAGCCAATTTAGCAGGTGCCAACCTCCAGCAAGCTAATTTGTCTTGGGCGAATCTCTCCGGTGCTGACTTATCAGGAGCCAATCTTGCTGGAGCAAGGCTTGAAGGGGCAAACTTAACCGGCGCTAACCTGCAAAGAACTAATCTTACGTTAGCGAACATCACTCATGCTTGTCTGTTTCAAGCCCAGTTAGATGACCAGAACCACTACTTTGCCCGGAAAAATGGTGCCCTATTTTCCTTGGAAGAGTTCCAGGCATACATTCAAAGATTACCCCGTCTCAAACAGGCTGGAAGCGCTCAGGACAAAGGCAGTGCAGATTCTGAACCTACAGTGTTTCTGATAGAAAGTGCCGAAGGAGAACCGATGTTGCCGGAAGAACCTATGGAGGATGAAGACGATGAAACGGTGATTGCAGAAACTTCTTCTACCCTAGGGGAACCCTTAGCATTCCAAGAAGCTCCGAAGGTAGATTCCCAATACGATGATGAGACGGCGCTAGTAGAAAACCCTCAACTAAGCAATTAGCTGTTGAGGGTGTTAAAAACTCTAGAACCGTATGAAGTATTCGTTAGGTTTCGCTAACGCCCAATTCCACTTACTAGCGCTAGTGGGTCTATTTGTAAATGTTAGGTAAAGGAAATTTGGAGCAGCGATTTAATCTCCAGTTTTCCCACCCTCAGTTAGCCCACTTAATCAAACTAGACAGCCTGCTACAAGCGTTTTTCACTAAACTTTAATCAGCCTGTAGTTACGCAAAATTTTCCGTCCCTACAAACGGTTTAAAAAATTATTGATATAGCAGCAATCGGTGTTAAAAAGTGGATTCTACCGTCTACTGATTACCCGTTCTCCGCTTGAGACCCAGATTCCGGTAATTTGTACCCGTAGAAGTTAATGCAATATTCACTAATCCGAACCCCTGTTTGTTGTTCAATTTCTTTAAGCAGGGTTTCAGGCAGTTCTACATAAACATCTAAAATCTGATTGGTATCCAGACAGTTTACGTGGCTGTGAGCGTCGCTGATATTGCCGTACAAACGACCATCCGCACGCTCAATACACTCAATAATGCCTTGAACCGATAGCGCTTCTAAATTTTGATACACGGATGTATGACCGATGTCCTTACCTTGGTGGTTCAAGCGGTCATAAATTTCTCGCGCCGACAGGTGTTCTTTCGCTTGCCACAGCAATTCCAGAATGAAGCGGCGTTGACGGCTCACGCGCATACCCAGCGCTTGACACCGATTTAAGGCATCCTCTAACGAGCGAATAGGTTTAACCGCTGCCGCTTCTTTTTGCATACTTTAGACTTTGACACGCTTGCCTGCTAATCCAAACTCATTTCCACTTTAACCTAGCTATTCTCGGAATGTCCACCGTCCCAATATTCTAGGACAGCACTATCGAGTGCAGCCGGTTAATTGATTCTATTGTTGCAGTAAATTTTCTTCTAGAAGCCGGGCGATCATGGCGGTTCTAGAAGTGACACCTAACTTGCCAAAAATCCGGCGTAAATAGGTAGCAACTGTCCAATGGGTAATGCCCAGCTGATTCCCAATACACTTGTTGGGAAGACCCAGTGCGACCAATCGGGCAATCCGCTGTTCTTGGGGGCTGAGGCTAATCCCGCGTTCTGACTTGGGGCGACAACGCACCAAATAATAGTGGGTTCCGTCAACATCAGATTCAAAGATTACTTCATCCACCGTCTGCTCAGATTTTTGAATCCCTTTGGATGGACTAACAGAATCAACTTGTTCTACAAGGTGCTTGAGCATTTCTTGGGGGATCATTGCCTCTCCTTGTTCTTTGGTTTTCATTTAACGATCAGAACTCGTAATTTCACGCAAAGTATCAGGAGTAGATGCCCGCTCTTTATCAAATCTTCACAAAGCCTTGTGGAAAATACTTACTTCCTGACATAGTGCTGCTACAGGAAAATTGAGATGGATTTCGGAGATGGATGAATCCCCCAGATTTTTTGCTGAATGCATCGTATCCGCTCTATGCTGAAAAACCTGGAAGCGAAGACTCAAGTTGCCTGTATTGTAAAGATTGCAAACCTGTACGCCGTATGGTTGCTGAAAGAATATAAGACTAAAGTGCGATTAAGTGAGATTAAGTGCGATCGCGCTGAGAGAATATCGCCAAACAAAATGTCTGTTAACGCAGTTATAACAGCGGGGATAACAAAAAGCTAACGACATCTTACAGCTAAAGCTCCTTTCTACCCTGGTCAAAAAGGGAAATGACGGTGGAAAAGCTATCAAAGGACATCAGGCGAATTGCCACTAGCCCGACACAAAGCGTGGGACAACTAATTTAGAGCCGGGACTGACGTGACGGAGCAAGGCTGCAACAATGTAGAGAGAAGCCAGCGCTAGCCAGCGCTATTGTCGGCATTCAAAGTGTGTCACCTTAACAATGGTTCAATGACGACAGCAATCGCGCTCAATTCTGACTTAATTCAAACTCTGGATCTGTCGCCGGTGCAGTCGGCGATCGAAAAGTTGCTCCAAGAGGGAGCGATCGCATCCTCGGAACAGCAACTGCGTTTTGAGATTGACTATCCCCGCGAACCGGAAGATCCACGAGAACTCTCCGAAATCCCAGAAGTCCGTCTATGGTTTATTCGCTTAGATGCCCAATATCCCTGGATGCCCTTTCTGCTGGATTGGAAATCCGGTGAACTCGCCCGCTACACTGCTATGCTCGTGCCACACCAGTTCAATCGGACAGAAGGGATTGAGTACAATCCCGAAGCCCTAGAGATTTTTGTGATGCAAAAAATCTTTGTCCTGACACAATGGATGAAGCAGATGGGAATCCCCAGTACCTCTCGTGTAAAGTCAATGGCTAAAATGCTGGGCTATGAGCTGGATGATGCCTTCTTTGAGTTAATCGGCTGATATAGCCGTCCTAAATGCTTCGTGAAAGCGAGATCCCCGACTTCTCTAAGAAGTCGGGGATCTAAACCACTGGTATCTCACAACTAACATGGGATTACTATTGCTATAGATACATAGATAGCAGATCAGCCTCCTAACTCCTCAGCCGTCTTTCACTCACTCCTCAGCCCTCAATCCTAAACTCCTAACTCCTCAGCCGTCTTTCACTCACTCCTCAGTCCTCAGCCCTCAGCCCTCAGTCCTCAGTCCTCAGTCCTAACTCCTAACTCCTCAGTCCTCAGTCCTAACTCCTTTTTAAAGATAGCCTTCCAGCGTTTCAGGTTAAAATCAATTGCGGAAGACTCTAAAACATTGGGAGAGGTTCCGTTGCCTACACTTGGCGTCAATATCGATCACATTGCCACCATTCGGCAGGCACGACGGACAGTAGAACCAGATCCGGTGGCAGCAGCGGTGCTGGCAGAACTTGCCGGTGCCGATGGGATCACGGTGCATCTGCGGGAAGACCGGCGGCATATTCAAGACCGAGATGTGCGATTACTGCGGCAGACAGTGCGGACTCATTTAAATTTGGAGATGGCACCCACCGAAGAAATGGTCGCGATCGCTCTCGACATCAAACCCGATTACGTCACTCTCGTGCCCGAAAAACGCGAAGAAGTGACGACAGAAGGCGGATTGGATATTTCCAGTCAAATCGACCGAATTGGGGAAATGGTGACAAAGTTGCAAGACGCCGGAATCCCCGTCAGCTTGTTCATCGACGCCGATCCCGGTCAGATTATGGCAGCTGCGATTATTAAGGCGAAGTTCATTGAACTGCACACGGGTTGCTATGCCGAAGCAGCAGATGAAACCAGTCGAGAGAAGGAATTAGCCGTGTTAGCCAAAGGATGCGAGCAAGCGCGTGCTGCTGGCATCCGGATCAACGCCGGTCACGGTCTTACCTACTGGAACGTTTACCCTGTTGCTTGCCTTGAAGGGATGGAAGAACTCAATATTGGTCATACCATTATTAGTCGAGCAGCTCTTGTCGGAATAGAACGAGCCGTTCGAGAGATGAAACAAGCAATGTTCGGTCATTGGTAACAACTGAAGTGTCATGAGTGATGAGTCTTCAGTCACTCGCTAATGACTCATCACCGATTGCTAACAACCCATTACCCATTAACAACCTATTAAGATGCAAAATTACTACTACGTTCTGGCTAGCCAACGCTTTTTACTTGAAGAAGAACCCTTGGATGAAGTCCTCAAAGAGCGTACCCGTAACTACCACGAACAAGAAAAAGAAATTGATTTTTGGCTAGTCAAGCAACCGGCATTTTTAGAGGCACCGGAAATGGCAGCAATTAAGGCTCAGTGCCCTCAACCTGCTGTGGCAGTCATTTCTACGAATTCCCAATTTATTACCTGGTTAAAGCTGCGGTTAGAGTTTGTGCTGAGCGGGGAATTTCAGGCACCTTCCCAAAGTATCCCTAATCCACTTGCTTCCCTCGCATCCGTTTCCTGAGAAGGCAAAAGTAAACAGTTAAAAATTAAGGAAAAAAGCAAAAAGGAAAAACTGAAAACATGAAAAAAATCTTTCTTTTGCCTTTTGCCTTTTTTCTTTTGCCGGGTGCAGTTGCTTCTGCTCAATCGTCGCCTCCCACTTGCCAGCCGCCTCCCCAAGGCGAGTATTTGGTATTAGTGGGAAGCCAAACGAGGGAAAGTCAAGAGCAAATTCAACGAACATTGCCTAACAACACAAGTACGTCAACTTGTAAATATCTTGAAGATACGATGACGCGGATTGGTGGCTTCAGGAGCGTGGAAGATGCCAACGGTTGGGCACGTTATCTGAATGAGATTGTTGGGCTATCGGCTTTCGTTCTCCGACCTCCAGAGGCACCGGCAAATCCAAATGCACCCACCTATAAACCGCAGGCACTCGGTGCTGGTTATGCGGTGTTGGTGGATTATTCAAGCAAACCGGAAGTAGCGGCTCAAGTACGGCAGATGTTGGGTCGCGATGTTGGCTTGGTTTCCTATGTCCAACGTCCTTATTTACTGGCGGTTTACACAACCAATTCAAATGAGGCAAATTCGGCTTTAAGAAGATTGAGCGATCGCGGTTTTTTGGTGATGCTAGTCGATAGCCGCCGAGTGACACTGCTCAGGTCATCAGTGGTGAGTAAATAGCCAATCGTTGCGATCGGTCATTAGTCCTGGTCACTCGCTAATCACTAATGACCAATCGCTAATACGCTGGCCCTGCTAAGCAGGAGACAGCGATGCCGAGTGCTGAACCCACAATCACCTGAAACGGTGTATGTCCCAGTAACTCCTTGAGACGGTCTTCGTTAAACTTGTGATGTTCTTGAAATAGCTCATCGATAATTTGGTTCAGGATGCGAGCTTGCTTACCCGCAGCCTGACGGACGCCCGCGGCATCGTACATGACGATAACGGCAAAAATGGTGGCTAGCGCAAATTCAATACTGTCCCATCCCACCGTTTGTCCAATGCCGGTTGCCAGCGCTGTTACCAATGCTGAATGAGCGCTTGGCATCCCGCCAGTGGTAACTAAGACGCGCACATTCACCTTGCCATGTTGGGCTAAGTCGATGATCAGCTTGGATGCTTGAGCAATTAAACAAGCTACGGTCGCAACCAGTAGCACATGGTTTTCTAGGATGTGGGCAAATTCCTGCATTTTGTTTTGCGTTGGGTAAAAGCGAGCAGCATGGTTCGTATGAGCGTTAAGGAGTGAGGGGTCGAGAACTCAGGATGAAATAAACGGATCATCCTGCTTATTTTCTAGTGAGTGCGAGTAGTAATGAAATCTGCGATCGCAATCAGGGGATTGGCTTTTTCTCCAAAGGTTGCCAATTCTCCTTTGGCGGCGTCAATCAGTTGCTGAGCCTTAACTTTTGATTCCTCAAGTCCCCAAAGTCGCGGGTAAGTTGCCTTTTGGGCTTGAATGTCCTTCCCAGCAGTTTTCCCCAACTCCTCCTGAGTCGCCGTGATATCCAAAATGTCATCCACAATCTGAAACGCCAACCCAATATTTTGGGCGTAGCGAGACATCCGTTGCAAGGTTTCCATTTCTGCTCCCGCTAAAATCGCGCCGCAGACCACACAAGCTTCTAGGAGCGCCCCTGTTTTGTGGGTATGAATGAAAGTGAGCGTTTCTTCCTGAATATCCGGTTTTCCTTCAGATTCCAAGTCAACGACTTGACCGCCCACCAATCCCGCAGCACCAACCGCTTTGGCTAACTGAGCAATCACCTGCAACACTCGCGCTGCCGGTACATTCTGGGTATTTGAGGCAATGAACTCAAAGGCGTATGTCAGTAGACCATCCCCCGCCAGAATGGCAATATCTTCACCATAAACCTTATGGTTGGTCAATTTGCCCCGCCGGTAGTCGTCGTTATCCATCGCCGGTAAGTCATCGTGAATCAAGGACATGGTATGAACCATCTCCAAGGCGCAAGCAGTGGGCATCGCCATTTCTAGGGTGCCTCCAGCCAGTTCGCAGCTGGCAAGGCAAAGAATCGGACGCAGGCGCTTGCCTCCAGCCAAAAGCGAGTAGCGCATCGCCTCATAAATTTTCTCTGGATACGTGACTGGGAGGGAACTATCCAGAGCTGCTTCTACCAGAGCCTGTTGTTGAGTCAGGTAGGTTGAAAGGTCAAAGGTCGCTGATTCACCTTTGGGAGCATGAAGGTCATCTGTCGCTAACATCCCGTGATTCCTTGTAGCACAGTCGTTTCCGTAACAATTTTACGGGGCTTTGGGTCACAAAAAGTTACGAATTATGAGCGATCGGTGTTAAGTGATGGAATTCGTCCAGAATCCTCGCGCCTCAAACCGTCTTCATTCAATCAAAACTAGAGATAGCGCTGGCTGTAGCTCCAGACTGTATTTTGCAGCAGCATGGCGACGGTCATCGCGCCAACCCCGCCGGGAACTGGGGTGATAAACTGCGCGACCTTTTTGACGGAATCAAAGTGGACATCTCCCACTAAACGAGAATTACCGGCGTCGTCGGTGACGCGATTGATGCCAACATCAATGACGACAGCGCCAGGTTTGACCATCTCGGCGGTAATCAGCGCTGGACGCCCCACGGCTGCTAGCAGAATATCAGCGTTGCGGGTAATGGCTGGAAGCTCGTGCGATCGCGAGTGGGCGATGGTAACGGTGGCGTCTGCGTCTAAGAGCATCAAAGCCAACGGCTTGCCCACGAGGATACTCCGCCCTACCACTACTGCCTGTTTTCCCTTCACATCAATCTGGTATTCCTGCAACAGGCGCATGACTCCGGCTGGCGTGCAGCTGCGTAAACCAGCTTCAGAGCGCACCAGCCGCCCCAAGTTCAGGGGGTGTAGTCCATCGGCATCTTTATCTGGATCGATTTGATGCAGCAGGGAAACAGCATCCAAGTGGTTAGGTAGGGGCAGTTGAACGAGAATTCCATCAACTCGCTCATCCTGATTCAGGTTTTGAATGACTTGCTCTAGTTCTGAAGCGGTCGTTTCCGTCGGGAAATGGGAACCATAGGAGGCAATCCCAACTTTGGCACAGGCGCGTTCTTTATTCCGCACGTAGGCAGCGCTGGCTGGATTATCGCCAACCATCAGCACTGCGAGTCCCGGCGGGCGTCCCGCCGTGGCTTGTATTTGCTGAATTTGCTCTTGTAGCTGTCCGTAAATTCGTTCAGCGAGGGCTTTACCGTCTAATAGTTGGGCGATTGATTCGTCCATTGTGGTGTCAGGAATGTGGGCAGGAATTCGTTCTTTGGGGATGAAACAGAGCGCATCTGTCATAGGATAGTTTCGCAGATTTCCCACCCTTACTGCCAAAGGATAATGAGAGAAAAGGAACGCGATCGCGTTTTTCCGTTTGCCTTGTAGCTGCATCGCAGGGCGATTTCCTTCGCCTTGTTTGCATTTAATCTTATTTGAGGCAATCCTGCCCGACTGTAAATCTTTGGAAGATTCACTATATTTGTACCAGTCAGAGCCATCTGGATAGGGATAAGTATTAATACCGAAATAGTGAGAAACTTGAGATTTCCCCGATGCAAGATATGAGGTCAGTCAAAATCCGGGTATTGCAATTCAGCACCACCACGCTACTTTTGGGTGGGTTGTTCGGCTGCGGTCATGTGGCTCAGTCTGGATTGGGTCTGTTTAACAACCGCAGTGTCCCGATCACCAGTATTAGCGATCTTCAACAGAGTTATGAGGGCAACCCAACGGTTTATCTGGAAGGCAAGGTAGCATCTCAAGCGCCTTTTGTGGGAAGCGGCGCTTATGAATTGCGAGATGCGACGGGAAAAATATGGGTTTTCACCAGCCAGAGTCTCCCCGATAGAGGAGATGAAGTTCTAATCAAGGGGAAAGTACAGTATCAAAGCATTCCCTTCGCAGGGAAAGATTTAGGAGAAGTTTTTCTTCAGCAGCAGGAACAGCTAGAGCGGAAGCCAGCGAAGAAGGGAGCGCCTTTACTACCGGAAGGAAGCTATGAACAATAAACCAATTGTTGAGGTAGCGATCGCCATCCTCTATCGCCAGGGCAAATTTCTCCTCCAGCTGCGCGACAACATCCCCGGTATTCTCTACCCCGGACACTGGGCATTTTTTGGCGGACACATCGAACCTGGGGAAACGCCAGACGAGGCTATCAAGCGGGAGCTGCTGGAGGAAATCGGCTATACACCGCCCGCGTTATCATTATTTGGCTATTATCCCGATACTTACGTTCTTCGCCATGTCTATCAGGCTCCGCTTCCCGTGGAACTCAACCATCTGGTGCTAGGAGAAGGCTGGGATATGGATTTATTAACGCCTGAAGAAATTCAACGCGGCGAGGGTTACTCTGAAAAAGCTGGGCAATTACGACCGTTAGGCCCTCCTCACCAAAAAATTTTACTGGATTTTATGGACAAGTTTCCTCAATTGACTGCGTAGCCAGAGGCATAACTTTTTAATTGTTATGAATCCCGATTTCAAAACCTCAACATGATGCAATCAGCAAACAAATTACCGCGATGGGTCGTTTTAGGATTGGCATTTCCCCTCGCCGTTCTCAATGGTTGGCTATTGCTACTCGTGTTGCAATATTTTCAACCTCTAGTTAACGTTTTTGTTGCCGCACTCTTGCTGGCTTTTGTATTAGATTATCCTATCCGGTTTTTACAGCAACAAAAAGTTAAACGGAACAATGCGGTCGTCGCCGTTTCCCTGGTGGCATTGCTAATTTTGGTAGGTTTAGGACTTACCTTAGTTCCGATCATTTGGCAACAGCTCAACGAACTGGCGAATATCTTGCCTAGTTGGATTGATTCGGGGAGGCAACAACTCCAAGCTTTTCAAATTTGGTCTGAAACTCAGCAACTTCCAATTAACTTAGGTGGAATCGTTACTCAACTAACAGACCGATTATCCAGTCAACTTCAAAACGTAACGGGTAGAATTCTTAATTTTGCCTTTGATACGATTGGCACTGCTGTCAATGTTCTGCTAACAGTGGTTCTAACTTTCTATCTAATATTAAATGGAGATCGTCTCTGGGACGGAATTTTTAAGTGGTTTCCGGCTAGCTTTAGTTCCCAAGTAAGGCAAGCTCTCCGCGAAGATTTCCATAATTATTTTATCGGTCAGGCGACGTTCGCTGCTTGGAGCGGATGTGTGATCACGCTGGCATTTCTGGCTTTGCGAGTGCCGTTAGGATTATTGTTTGGAATTGCAATTGGTTTTTTGGCTCTTTTTCCCTTTGGTGCCGGAATCGGTATCAGCATTGTTAGTCTGCTAGTAGCATTACAAAATTTTTGGCTAGGGGTGGAAGTGTTAGCTGTAGCCGCCGCCATCGATCAAATCAATGCTAATTTCATCGCGCCTCGCATTTTAGGTGGTTTTACTGGCTTAAATCCTGTTTGGATTTTGCTTTCGCTGTTGATAGGAGCGAAGCTGGGAGGGCTATTGGGGTTATTAATTGCCGTACCTTTAGCGAGTTTCATTAAAAGTACCGCAGATAGCTTGCGCGACGGAAAATGGAGCGAGATAGAGGAGATTGAATCTGACTCTATACCCTTAAATGTTTCGCCTATCATAGCGCCCAATAGCTTAGCGAGCGATGCCGGGAGTTGATGACTGTTTTAATTGGTACAAATGCCCCTTGAGAAGGCAAGACTAATAAATGTTTCTTGAATCAACGCCGATAGTTTGGCATAACGGAAAGTTAGTTGAACGGGAAAATGCTGCGCCTTCTATTGCTAGCCATTCTCTGCATTTAGGTATCGGCGTTTTTGATGGGATCATGGCTTATTGGAATTGCGATCGCTATTACATTCATCGCTTAGATGCACATCTAGATCGCCTTCGCAATGGTTCTACACATATTGGTTTGGGTTTTTCTTGGTCGAACGAAGACCTGAAAGCAGGTATTCTGGGACTTTTAGAGGCAGTTCCGGCAACAAATTACTATATCCGACCGATTGTTTATCGTTCGGTGCCTCAACTGAACTTTAACGATACAATGCCAGTCGATGTAACCATCTTGGCGGTGACGATTCCCCGCGATGTTGATAAATCTCTGACTTGCCACATCTCCCCTTATGAACGGGTTTCTGGTAATGCAATTCCAGTGGCGTGGAAACTCTGTGGAACTTATGTAAACAGTTATTTAGCTCGTCGCGCTGCTGAAGTGGCTGGATTTAATGATGCTATTTTGCTTGACCAACAAGGCAGAATTACTGAAGCGGCAGTAGCTAATCTTTTTCTTCTGCAAGAGGATAGAGTAATTACGCCTGCGCTGACTGCGAATATTTTCCCTGGTATCACCCGCGCCACACTGCTTGATATTGCAGGGGAATTAGGAATTGAAGTGGTTGAACGGGATGTGCGACCAGAGGAATTAGGGAATTTTGACGGAGCTTTTCTGGCTGCGACGATGATGGAGTTGAAGCCATTAGCAAGTATTCATCCTTATGAATATGATTCGGCAAATCATCCTCTATTTCGACGCTTTTTGAAGGAATTTCGCGAAATTACGCACCAGTAGGAACGATTTTTAGCATCTCGCAAACTTCCTTGTGTGGAGACACGATTAATTGCGCCTCTACATCCCCTGGCGGGTGAAGACGTTCAGTACAAGATTTCAGGTTAACAAACTGCAAACAACGGCAAGAGATACGTGCGGTAAAGTCATTAAAGACCACGGCGTAGCACTGACTTTCCATGAACGTTTCTGACTCGGCATCTACCCCGACCGAACCCAAAATCCGTAACGCTGACTCACGACTGGTGGATCGCAGCAAGCTGAGTAAGATGTACCACCATTACGTAGAAGTGAAGGATAAGTATCCTCATGCGCTGCTGCTGTACCGGGTGGGAGACTTCTTTGAAACCTTTTTTCAAGATGCGATCGCTGTATCGAGAGAATTAGAACTTGTCCTCACCAGCAAGCAAGCGGGAGAAATTGGTCGGGTGCCGATGACGGGAGTGCCGCACCATGCTTGGGAACGCTACACGACTCAGCTGGTGGAGAAGGGGTATGCAGTTGTAATCTGCGACCAAGTAGAAGACTCTGCCGATACTGACCCTGGAAAGCTGGTGAAGCGGGAAGTGACGCGGATTCTCACCCCCGGTACGTTGCTGGAAGAAGGGATGCTGAATGCGCGTCGCAATAATTACCTGGCGGCGGTGGTGATTGCTGGGAATCATTGGGGTTTAGCTTATGCAGATATTTCTACCGGGGAATTTCTGACTACCCAATCGAGCGAATTAGAGCATCTAACGCAAGAATTGATGCGTTTGCAGCCTTCTGAAGTTTTGGTGCCGACGAATGCGCCAGATTTGGGCAGTTTGCTGCGACCGGGGGAGACTTCCGAGCATTTACCGAGTTGTTTGCCGCCATCTTTTTGTTATGCATTGCGATCGCAAACTCCTTTTACGGCTGGTGAATCGAGACATCGATTATTGCAGCGGTTTAAGGTGCGAAGTCTGGAAGGACTCGGTTGCGAACACCTCCCTCTTGCTGTCCGCGCTGCGGGTGGTTTGCTGGAATATCTGGAAGACACCCAGAAAGAAAACCTCGTTCCTCTCCAGTTTCTCCGCACCTACACCCTCAGCGATTATCTAATTCTTGACCACCAAACCCGCCGCAATCTAGAAATTACGCAAACTGTGCGGGATGGCACCTTTCACGGTTCCCTGCTTTGGGCGTTGGATAGAACTAGCACGGCGATGGGGGGACGTGCCTTGCGGCGGTGGTTGCTGCAACCGCTACTGGATATCAAAGGCATTGCAGCGCGGCAAGATACGATTCAAGAATTAGTCGAAAATAGCTTTCTGCGGCAAGATTTGCGCCAACTGTTGCGGCAAATTTACGATTTAGAACGGCTAACGGGTCGCGCTGGTTCCGGCACGGCGAATGCGAAGGATTTAGTTGCTTTAGCGGATTCTCTGGCAAAATTGCCGGAATTAGCGGAACTGGTGGCGGATGCTTACTCTCCGTTTATGAGAGCTTTGCAGAAGGTGCCGCCGGAATTAGAACAACTGGCAAAGCGACTCAGCGCCCATTTGGTAGATGCGCCTCCCATCCATATCAAGGAAGGCGGTTTGATTCGCCCCAATGTGAATGTCCAGTTGGATGAAATGCGAAGTCTTGCCCAAGAGGATCAGCAATGGGTGGCGAATTTGGAGGTGACGGAGAAGGCGCGAACCGGGATTTCCACGCTGAAGGTGGGCTTTAATAAGACATTTGGCTACTACATCAGCATTTCTCGTACCAAAGCCGACCAAGTTCCCGATAACTACATCCGCAAGCAAACGCTGACGAATGAGGAACGCTACATTACTCCGGAGTTGAAGGAGAGAGAAGCGCGGATTTTGACGGCGCGGGATGATTTAAATCGCCTGGAATATGAGATTTTCACTTCTTTAAGAGAAGAGGTGGGGCAATACGCAGAACAAATTCGCACGATTTCTCGTGCGGTGGCGGCAGCGGATGTGCTGTGTGGTTTGGCTGAGGTGGCGGTTTATCAGGGTTATTGCTGCCCTCAGATGGTGGAAGGTCGGGAAATCCGGATTATTGATGGACGTCATCCGGTGGTTGAGCAGTCTTTGCCTTCTGGGTTTTTTGTGCCGAATTCGACTGGGTTGGGGATGTCGGTGTTATTGAACCGCAAAGACGCAAAGAGCGCGAAGGAAGAAGGGGAGCAAGAAGAAAGACCAGATTTAATTATTTTGACGGGTCCGAATGCGAGTGGGAAGAGTTGCTATTTGCGGCAGGTGGGGTTGATTCAGTTGATGGCACAAATTGGTAGTTTTGTGCCAGCCAGGGCGGCGACTTTGGGAATATGCGATCGCGTTTTTACCCGTGTCGGTGCGGTAGATGATTTGGCGACGGGTCAATCTACCTTTATGGTGGAGATGAACGAGACAGCAAATATTCTCAATCACGCAACGGCGAAGTCTCTGGTACTCTTAGATGAGATTGGTCGGGGGACGGCAACATTTGATGGTCTCTCGATTGCTTGGGCGGTGGCGGAGTATCTTGCCAGTGAAATTCGCTCGCGGACGATTTTTGCCACTCATTACCACGAATTGAACGAACTTGCTTCAATTTTGCCGAATGTGGCAAATTACCAGGTGACGGTGAAGGAGTTACCCGACCAGATTATCTTTTTGCATCAGGTGCAACCGGGAGGCGCTGACCGTTCCTATGGCATCGAAGCAGGGCGGCTAGCAGGTTTACCCGCACCCGTGATTCAACGCGCCAAGCAGGTGATGAGCCAAATTGAAAAGCATAGCAAAATTGCTATCGGGCTGCGCCAAGGCGGGCAGGTAGAGGAATCATCTACCTTCTAGGGAGGAGATGCATACTTCTGTTTTTTTGGCAAGATTATTTTCTCCATACTCAGTCCACTTGATAAATAATCAAGCGGGACTAAAATCAGTAAATCTTTATACAAAATTGCTAACAATTCAGTAGTTTCTGGGTTTCATTTAGGCACCTAGAGGGCGCACATTAGTATTAGGGATCGGGCACCGTAGTTCTACTAAAAAAAGATTAATTAGGGAACTTATTTGCAGGGTGTTAGTGTCTGAATTCCTATCAACCAGTACGCATTAGCACTTTTCGTAGCAACTCTAAACGAGTTAGCGTTCCGAAAGGTGGCATCTCCAAAAGGAGATTCGCAGCATTAACGAGAAGGCTCGCTTCAGAAATTAGGGAAAAGCAATCTGCAAGTCAATTCATACTTAATTTGCCGGAACCTTTAACTTTTTCCGGAAATTCTAAGCATCTGGGTGCATATTCTACCAATACAATTAATGCCCTTTGTAATAACAGCACCCCTGTCAATGTTTGCTATGGAAGAAGTTACTACCCCTGCCTCTCCCACAGAAACTATCGCTCAAAAGGCTAGCCAGCTAAGTCTAATTGTTCAGGCTTTGGTGTTGACGGGCATTTTATCTTTGACCGCTACACTAACGCTCCCCAATCGCAAAGTTACTATTTCAAATCCTCGTTCTGGGGTTAGTTTATTAACATCGGTTCAGAATGCGGTTTTGCAGGACGTGTCTCAACATTCAGGGTTGCCAAAGTCGGCGCTAAACATTGTCCAAACTCAACCGCAAACTTGGTCTGATGACTGCTTAGATATTAATAACTTGGAGGTGCTTTGCACCGAGATGCAAGTTCCTGGCTGGCAAGTCACGGTAGGGAATGGGCAACGCCGCTGGATTTATCGCACTAATGCCTCTGGCTCGATGGTGAAGCTGGCTCAAGGCGTCACACCCAATCAATAGAGCAGAAAGTAGGGAAGGTTACTGGGGATCGCTATCGAACGTATATAATTCGTGCATCTAGTTTCAGCGATCGCAATGCGTAATAGATACTTTTCGCACTGGATTGGTCGGGAAATGACCCCGCTAAAATGTAATTTCCTAAATTTGACTTGGCGATCAATGCATCGGGTACGCACTGACGCACTTGTTCCAGCGTGGCTTCACTTCCGGAGGGAACCACGACCACATAGTGATATTTAGGCAGGCGTCCCAGAACGATTAAATTCCCTTCCTGACGAGTATTAAAACCGGGTCTTTGCGATATATTCAGCAGCTCGGAACAGGGCGATGCCTGCACGCTTGACGCTTGCAAATTCCAAATAATCCAACTCACCGCAGCTAATATAATCAATTTACTGACTTTAGGAAAAGTTTGAAAATTAGCTGTTAGTTTGTTGTCAGCGATTGGTTGTGTAAAAGTGGGTTTAATCAAGATATCTGCTAATCGCGAGTAGATGCACAAATCCTCTTCAAACGGTGAAGTTAAAAGAAATTTCACGCTGGATGTGCCGCTTTAGGCTGAAATATTCAGTGGGGGTGCGATCGCTTCCGCTGGATCTGCCAAGTTGACCTTCTCTCCCTGGATGCAGTAAATAATTGTTGCCTGTTCTCGTCCCCGCAGTTGAATGGCGCGGACAGCAGGCCCGTGATAGCGATCGCTTGCATAAGCAAATGTACTCCCACTGACAATCATTTGGTAGGGGTTGTGAATTTTTACTTCTTTATTCATCGGTTCCAGTCTGGCGGCAACATTGACGGTATCCCCCAAGACTGAATAATTCAGGCGTCGGGAACCTCCCACACTTCCGGCAACCACTGGCCCTGTGTGAATGCCAATCCCTATCTCAATCGTAGGCTTGTTAGCGTTGTGGAAGCGCTGGTTGAGCTTTTTGAGTCGTTCCTGCATCGCAATTCCTGCCGCGATCGCATTTAGGGCGTCCTGTTGAATTTCTTCCGGCGTGGTGTGCGAAAACGGAATCCCGAAAACCGCCATAATTGCATCCCCAATATATTTGTCGATCACACCGCCACGATCCATGATGCAATCTGTCATGGCGTCTAGGAACAGGTTCAGCCACTCGATTAATTCCCCCGGCGGTAGTTTCTCGGAAATACTGGTAAAACCCCGGATATCGGCAAATAAAACCGTGACCATCATTTCTTGGGCTTGCAGCTTCCCTTTGTGGAAGATTTCGTCTTTCCGGTGCCAAATGAGGTCAGCCATTTCTGGCGCAACGTGCTTGGCAAACAAACTCATCAGCTGCTGCTTTTCATATTGTTCTCGCAGCTGAACGCCGATCCCAGCAGCGATCGCGGTTCCCACAGGTGCGACGATGGGCAACCACCAGCCATCGTCGATGAAGGCACTCAGGGCAAAGATTACCCAACCACTCGGTAACAAAATAGCGATCGCCATTCGCGCCCACACTCCCTGTTTTAACAACAGCCAGCTAGTAATCGGGGCAATCCCCAACAACAAGAGCATTACTGTTGTTTTAGGCAGCGTGTGCAGCAGCTTGTCGTTCAGCAAGTTATCAATTAACGCCGCATGGAGATAAACTCCAGCCGTAGGAGGATTTTGATTGTAAGGCGATCGCAAGCGATCGATAGCGGTTGCCGTGACACCGACTAAAACAAACTTGTTGGCGAAGGCTTTCGCGTCAACTTTGCCTTCCATGATTGAGGCATAAGAATAGGTGGAGACATTTTGGGTTGGCCCAGGCCAGTTAATCCAGACATCTTTACGCCTCTGAACCTCAGCCAGATGAGGCAGGGATACCGCCTCTGGTGCCTCTAGCAGCATTGCTAAACCGAGAGCGGGTTTGGTGCCAAAAAAGAGGGCTGCCTGTCGGCTAATGCCGTCTGCGTCGGGATTGTGCCAAATTTGACCTTCCCCAAGTGCCGCTTTTTTTAATTTGGGTAATACTTCCAGAGGTTGCCCGCGATTGTCCCAAGCCGTTGCCAAGATGACATTGCCAGATTTAGCGATCGCTTTGGCAAATTTCTCATCCCCTTGGCCTGGATCGACGAACAACACATCGAAACCAATGACTGCTGGAGAGGCTGGTTCTAGCTTCTGCAACAATTGGGCATAGCGATCGCGCGACCAAGGAAATTTCCCGTATTTCTTTAAACTCGCATCGTCAATCGCAATCACCGCGACCCGACGATCCCAATTCGTCTGCGGTAAGATACTGGCGCTACGAGCTTGAAACAGCGCACTGTATACAAGCCGTTCCAGGGGTTGCCATGCCCCTATCTGCCATAACCCGACAGACAATAAACCGACCATTGCGCCCGGAACGATTGATTGACTGCTAGAAATAAAACGCTGATTTTTTTTAAACCAATTTTTGATTAACACGTTGATTCCATCAAAAACATCAACCATCGTGATTGCTTGCCTGGAAACATACGGACTTTTCCCAAGCGTTCCGCACGCTCACCGGATGGTAAATGCCCCTGATGGAATACTGAATTTATCGCGATTCTCTATTCTTGGATGCAGTCCAGTTGAACCCCGCCCCTGTCCTTCCCCTTGAACGAGGCTACCGTGTATACACAAGTCTTCTTGAACTTGCAAGTCCCGTTTTGATCCCCCCAACCCCCCTTGAAAAGGGGGGCGAATTAAGTCAAAGTCCCCCTTTTTAAGGGGGATTTAGGGGGATCAATCAACGTTTTGCCAATTAATCAAAGATGTGTATACACCGTAGGGGTTGGGGGTGAGGTTACGAGTGTGTATATATGCACTAAGAGTGAGAACTGCTACAAGCTTGATTCAGACAAAACGCGATCGCATCACGAGATACGCGATCGCGTCACAGTATTGGCGCTTTCAAGTTCTTTGACGACTTCTCCAGTAACTCATGCCCTTGAGAATTTTTACCTCACTCGTGCGGAGGATTTTGCCAATTGATTCGCGTTCCCAAGCTCAGATTGAGAACGCGAATTCGTGGGTTGCTGCCTCGTCTTTTCCGACTAAAAAGGAGAGGAAAAGGCTATCCGATAAAAATTATTGATTCACAGGATTCTCCGATGTCCCCGCACTATTCGGAATTTCCAATTCATAAACTTGTTGATTGCCCAAGGGATTCCGCACGACTAATCTCAGCTGCCGATTAGACGGGATTGGCACCACCGTATCGAGTTGTCCCTCGCCTCCCGTATCCACAATCTGATTATTCACTAACACTAAATTGATTGGGTCTACCGTTCCAGTGACTCTAACTTGACCATCGCCTGTCACCGATAGAACCTGTAATTTCAGTCTCGTGTCACCCGTTGTCACCTTGGGAATCGTTGGAGCCTGTCCCGGAACAATTAAAGCAGAATACCCCGGCTCTACCAACACAGTTTTCCCTCGCGCACTAAAGGCTACTTTGCCTCGGATAGTTGAAAGCCCAGTTTTCCCATTGGAACCGACGGTGACGCCAAATTCTGTGCCTCTCGTCCCAGCAACGCCCCCAGGCGTCTCCACTTCAAAGCTAGAGTTAGGGTTAGTAAAAGATCGCACTTTGGCGCTGACCTGTCCCTTATCCATATAAAGGCGCGTTTGTTTGCTACCATCCTTACTTGTCTTTAAAGTCTTGACTTGCACGTTGGTGTTTTCGGAAACCTGAACCGTACCGATGCCATCTTCCATCGCCAAAACAGCACTGGCGTCGAAGTTGGTGCTGAGACTACCGGATGCCTGCAAGCGATCGCCAACTTTCACTGGCTTTCCTTGAGTTGTTACCGTACCGTTCGTTTCTTTGACTTCTATCGAGCGTGGACTAACCGCAGCTCGGACACTTTCGGAGATAAACGATAAGGAAGTAAGGACTAAGCTACCGGCTAACAGGGATAATCCTAGTAGGGTGACTGGAAAAACAGGGAACTTCATAGAGAATCGGGAGCCATAACGGGTGAACGCAAAGACGATTTAAGGACTACTGAAAGAAAAAAGGTTTCTACAGCAACTTTGGTATGATTCTTCGCTTGCAACAATTTCAAATCAGGATTCTGACAGCTTCTCGCCGTTCCTGGCGGCAGTTTTTTTTGAGTTGCCTCTTGACACTGGTTGTTTCTTTCAGCTGCCTGCTGGGGACGCCATCAGCTTTAGCGGGTATCAACGACGACAACTTTGACGGGAATGTTTTTCTCCTCTATGGCGGCAATGCCTCGCTGGTTCCCCCGCGAGTGGCATTGGCAGATTCTCTTAAAGGAGGTAAACCGGCATTGTTGGTGTTCTACGTGGACGACAGTAGCGATTGCAAGCAACACGCAATCGTCGTTTCGCAGCTTCAAGCTTTTTATGGTCGAGCCGCTGATTTCATCCCCATCGACGTAGATTCGATTCCAGTACAATCCAACTTTACACCTACGGAACCGGGCTACTACTACGAAGGCCTCGTCCCCCAAACAGTCTTGCTAAACCAGAAGGGCGAAGTTGTCCTCAACCAAAAGGGTACGGTGGCGTTTGAGAAAGTAGACGATGTTTTCCGTGAAGTGTTTAACTTGTTACCTCGCTCAGAATCGGTGGAGCTGAAGCGGCGACTCGTGAATGAGTTTAATACGGAGTTAGCCAAGTAAGTGGAGTTTTGTGGGTGGAGAATCTTGACTGTTTCAATTTCCGACAGGCGCGATCGCTCAACTCACAAGACAAAATCCTTGACAAATTTAGCAAAGTGTTCGTTTGCTCTCACTTCTTCAGTTTCTTCAGTAGCAAAAAACTCGATTCCTGCTCAAAAGGGGTGATTCAAAGTTTTGTGCAAATACTAAACTTCTATCTTGAGCTGTAATCTAAATCATATTAAATCTCTAGCTATAGATTGAGTTAGGTGCTGTTTTGAACCAATAACCTGAGTATCAAATAGCAGCAATCTTAACCATGAATTCTTCGATTTTTTCTCAAGCCTGTCTTTTACCGTCTGCAATCATTGACTTATCTGCCAAAGTTGCTGAATCAGGTCAGATAACAATTACAGACCGTTGCGTACTCAGAACAGCACTGCTTGAAAATTCTCTCAGCGAAGATGAACAACTTTTGCTGAACCGAATGCTTTATGCGGTTCGTCGGGGACGTCTGGCGCTGGTTAATGAATTTTAGCTTCTGAATGTAAATCTTGATTATTCGGTACCTTTTTTAATCGTAATTACTGCGACTCTCTCTGAAATTATTGACTTTTGAAAAAGAAAATTATTCCTTATCTCCATTGGTCTATTCGCTACCAAGTAGTAGGAATTAAAAATCGACGATTGCACTAATGATTAGGGTCATCTACTACCATAAGCCGGTCTTTGGTAGCGCCTGTTAGCGAGTTGTTCGCGACTTTGGCGACCAATTTGACCATTCACTAGAGGCAAAGACTTTTGCGGGTAGTTCATTCAGTACCTCGGCTGGAGCATCTACCTGATACAGGTCAATACAGCAGCCGCACCCTTCGTTATTGGACAAATATCGGATCTTGCCTTTCCACTTCTTAATCCATTCCTTAACTAACTCTTGTTCGGGTGTTTTGGCATTAACACAAATGCTGGCTTTCGGCATTGAGATTTTCTCCAGTCAGAGGAATAGATAATACTGAACTGATAAAGCTTTAAGAAGTAAAAGTTCTACACAAAATCGGTCGTTATTTTTTGCTGTTTCATTGGGTCTGCCTTTATCTAGCAATCCTAAATGATTTCTGAATGAGAGATCCCCGACTTCGAGAGAGAAATCGGGGATCTAAACCGTTGGAATTTAACAGAAGGATTACTATCTGCTAACCGGATGCGATCGCTCTCATCTGGCTGTCGTTCCTTGTCCAGTTGAAAAGCTCGCCTTTTCCCAATTTTAGGGTTAGCAGCGGGAACAAAATTAGACGATTTGCGATCGTATTTATTTATCTAGCTTAATCCGGTATCCGCGCGATCGCTATGCTAGAGATTTTCCAGTTGTCTTAAGGCGGTTCTCTGAACTCGACCTTGGCTTGTTTCGAGGAAAATTTCTCTGGCGAAATTTAACCGATCTCACCCAATTGGGTTATTCCATCGTAGGAAGTTGAGACCCGGAAAATAGAGCGAATATATGCCACAAAGAAAAATATTCTCTGACTTTTAAATTTCCTTGAGGGGAAAATTATGAAAATTGGAATGCACACCACAGCACGCTCTCTCAGATCTGCTGCTACGGTTACTGTATTATCTGCACTGATAATTGCTCCAGTCGTCCTATCAGCAAATCCTGCGGCTGCTGAGCCTGAAAGAGGACGGAGGGAGCAAACCTGTTTTTTGGGGATTTGTTGGGATCGAGGAGAGTCGTCAAGGCAAGACGATTATGACCGAGATGATGACTATCGACGCGATCGCCGTAACGACGATTATGACTATCGACGCGATCGCCGTAACGACGATTATGACTATCGACGCGATCGCCGTAACGACGATTACGACTATCGACGCGATCGCCGGGATGGCAGTTATGACTATCGCCGCAATCGGTCAAACGTTTACAACAGCATTAATCGGATTTATCAAAATGTGTTAGGTCGTCAGGCGGATAATCGTGGACTGAGGATGTATAGACAACGGGTAGAATCCGGTTGGTCACTGGAGAAAGTCCGTCATGACATTGCTGATAGTTCAGAAGCAGAACAAGCGATTAACCGACTTTATCAAACTGAGCTAGGTCGTAATGCCGATCGTGAAGGATTAAGAACCTACAAAAGACGTTTAGCAGATGGTTGGTCGCTCAATCGAGTC
Organism: Trichocoleus sp. ST-U2; assembly: GCF_039961875.1. Taxonomy (NCBI): domain Bacteria; kingdom Bacillati; phylum Cyanobacteriota; class Cyanophyceae; order Leptolyngbyales; family Trichocoleusaceae; genus Trichocoleus; species Trichocoleus sp. ST-U2. The sequence continues at coordinate 35,481 of NZ_JAMPJY010000007.1, forward strand.
CGTCAGGATATTTCTAGAAGTCGAGAAGCTAGATCGAGAAGAGGTCAATAAACTTTTCTCTAGCGACCCTAAATGATTTGTGAAGACAAGATCCCCGACTTCTCTATCGAAGTTGGGGATCTGAATTGCTTGCTCACAACTTTTAGACAAGCGAGCAATGATGTGGGTGATGAAATAAGCGGGATTAATTATTTGTAGGATGTGTTAGCTTTCTTTGTAAACCATGCAGGTGTTAGGTTTGCTGGCGTTTCCTAACCTAGGAAAATCTCTCTCCCCTCAATTCATGTTCCCTTCTCCGTTGACGAGGAGGGGTTAGGGGAGGGCTTCCACTGTCCTGCTGTCAACTGGTAGGCGGTTGTAGTTGACAAAGCAATAAACTAAACCACTGATTCGGATCGCTCCAAACTTGCAGTGTTTTTAAACCTCTTGTCTGAAGTTCCTGTTGCAGGGCGTCGAGGTTAAATTTGCGAGAAATTTCCGTTAGGATAGTCTCGCCGCTTTCAAATTCAATCGTTAAATTGAGGGCGTTAAGTGTGACAGTTTGCGATCGCAAACTCCGCAGATGCATCTCAATTTGATGCTCGGATTCGTTATAAAACGCCCAGTGTTCAAACTGAGAAGGGTCAAAATTGCCATCAAAACGGCGATTCAGGTGGTGTAGGATATTCAGATTAAACGCCGCGGTCACGCCTTGGCTATCGTTATAGGCTGCATCCAACAAATGTTTTGGTTTTTGCCGGTCTATTCCGAGTAAGAAATACTCACCCACTTCCAGAGCCTCGGCAATTTGGGTGAAGAAGCGATCGCATTCTTGGGGATTTAAATTACCCAAGGTGCTACCCAAAAAACAGATCGTTCGACTAGGCAATTGCGTCGGTGCCAGTCGTGTCAATGCCAATTCATAAGTGCTGGCTAAAGCGTGAACCTGGAGGGAGGGATAATCAACTAGCAATTCCCTGGCACTACTTTCTAAAATGCCAGCACTCACGTCAATTGGCAGATAGCGCAGTGGGTAGCCGATTTCTTGGTAGGCATCTAGCAGAATCCGGGTTTTTGTTGAGCTACCGCTTCCCAGTTCTACCAGTTCGCTTTCCCCCGTCAACTGAGCAATTTCACCCGCGCACTTTTGTAAAATAGCTGTTTCTGTGCGCGTTAGATAATATTCAGGTAACTCACAAATTTGCTCAAATAGTTGGGAGCCTTTGTCATCGTAGAAATAGCGCGGCGTCAGAGATTTGGGAGTCTCACTTAAACCCTTAACAACATCAGTTCCGTCAATTTCTTGATTTTGTAACTGTGCCGTGGCGCTGAGTAGATGCTCTATCTGCAAGCGTTTTTCTATCGTAGATTGGGAAGCAGTTTTACCGCTTGCAGTTTTAGAAATTGTCATTTATCCTCCGTTTGTGTGGGCGCGAACAGCCGAATCATTGCGGCATCCGCTTTTACGCGATCGCGAGGGTCAAAATAGTTGGCTATAACCGTCAGCTAGTGAAACACAAAGCTATATTGAATAAAATCATGCCTGAGCTAGATGTATTTAGACTCAGCCTACTTGTTATACATTTTCCTGATAAATCGGCAGCTTATTTCAGTAAATAAAAAATCGGGCTGTGTTGATACATGATTGAAACGCCATGTACCACTATTTCTTAGCTCCTAATTTAGCGGGGGTTGGGGGAATCGAGCCAAGCAAATTCGGTCAGATTCCCCTAGCTCCCATCAATTAGAGGGAGAAATACCGATTGGATGCAGTACGGTTTAACCCCACCCAGCTCTTCCCCATTTACCCAGAGAAGTTCAATATTCTCCCCTCTCCGTTCACTGAGAGGGGCTGGGGGTGAGGTTCCGAGTGTGTCTATTGCACTTGAATGAAAACCGCTATAGATATAGCTACTTCGCACAGCGAAATCCAGACAAAATCTGACGGACGCTCGGATAATACCAGTTGCGGAAGCTAGAGCGCAAAGCGGCGGGACGAGTCGCCCAGCTACCACCTCTCAATACCTGATGCTCTCCATCAAAATAAGTCTTGGAATAACCAACGTAAGGGTAACTGACAAAACCGTCATAGCCATCAAAGCAGGTAGAAGTCCACTCCCAGACATTGCCGAGCATATCGTAGCAACCATAGGCACTCTGCCCAGAGGGATAAGCATTTACGGGTGTGGTTTGCCCTGCCGAGTTGTCGTGGTTACATCGCAGGGCATCTGGCTCCGCCTCGCCCCAAGGATATGTGCGACGACGCAGTGCGATCGCATCCCAACTGGCTGCTTTTTCCCACTCTGCCTCGGTTGGCAGTCGCTTCCCCACAAATCGGGCATACGCTTGTGCCTCGTACCCGGAAACGCCGCAGACTGGATGATTATCCCAAGCTGTGTCAGGTGCCCAGTATAGGGGCTGATTCACGGGATTTTCTTGCAGCCATTTCCACCCAGCTTCTGTCCACCATCGGGCATTTTGATATCCTCCCGCTTCCATAAACGCCCGGTACTGTCCGCAAGTAACGGGATAACGGTCAATCCAGTAGGTATCCAAGTAAACTCGGTGAACTGGACGCTCGTTGTCTAAAGCTTCGATGGACTCGTTGCCCATCTCAAACTCACCCGCCGCAATTTCAACCATCTCCTCTAAGATGGGGTGATTGCACGTTTCCGGTAGGTTAGCACGACTTCCTACGTGGAATTGGGCGTCTCGACGCTGTAATTGCAGCACGAAAGAGATAGTTTCACTATGCTGGCTCTCATGCTGGATTAACCAGCGCCAAAGACGTTCTTGCTCATCTAAAGGCGCGACTTCCAGGTAATCGAATACCTGTTCTCTGACTGCGTGCAGATAGCAGCGAATTTCAGTGAGCAGGGGTAAATAAACCCGTTGCATTTTGGGTAAGCCATCAGCCGCAAATAAGCGTTGATAATGGGCGATCTCTTGTCCCCCCTTCCCAAAGGGAAGTTCGAGCGTTTTACCCGCACTACGAACTAGCAGCCACAAAGCCTCGGTGTAGGCAATGTGGCCTAAATGCCAGCCAATCGGGCTAAAGTCGGGATGCACCTGACGACAGAAGGTGTCATAGTTAATGCCTTCAAACAGTGCTAAAGTACCGGCACGGCAGCGCTGCATCGATAGTTTGATTTGTTGCCGCCGCTCATCAAGGGTACTCGCTCTGGCTACTTCAGAGTTGATGGATTTGAACTTCAAGGTCTTCTCCCACACTAATCATGCTTTGTTCGGGGAACCCGATCCAGTTGCCAGTAAACAATGGTTCAGATGCGATCGCTACTGCTTCTGGAAAGATAGGATCGTCCCGCAGCCAATACAGTGAGGGAACATTTGTTCCCTGAGCAAAGCGCGAGGCAACCATCCGATGTCCATCTGTGACAATTATGTTGGCAGAGATTGGTGTGTGGTAAGCATCAGCTAACTCGGTTAAAGTCATCAACGTTTTGTACAGTGCTTTTTCCAAGCTCATCCCAGGGTTAGATGCCAATTCATTCAGGAATAAGGCAAACATATGCTCGGAGTCTGTCGTGCCGTCAATAGATTGGTAGATTTCATCGCTTAGTCGGCTCCGAATCGGTTTATACAGTGTCTTGCGGAAGTTTTTGATCGCACCGTTGTGAGTGAATACCAGACGCTCGGAACGAAACGGCTGGCAGTTACTCAAATCTACTGACTGACCAGTAGTAGCGCTGCGAACATTGGCAAGGACGCATCCCGACTCAATATAACGGCTGAGGTTGGAGACATTCGTATCACCCCAAATGGGCAGCAAATTTTTGTAGATAAAGGGGTCGGTCTCTTTTTGGGCGTGATACCAGCCAATTCCAAAACCATCGGCACTAACGACACCAGAGGTCATCTCGCGGGGTTCATAGCTTTGGACAATCAGCGAGTGTTCCGGTTTGGACAAAAGGCAGTCCAGTAGAATAGGCGAACCGAGGTAGCCAAGTATACGGCACATTTTCTAGGGTTTGCTCCTACATTAATGGTTGAGATTAAGCTCCAAACCTTAAAAAAGGCTGAGATTTGGGGTGAATTGGCGATAGGAAATTGCTGAGAAACCGATGAGTTTGACGTTCGTTAGATGAACGTCGTTCCAGATGAAAAGCTTATTTTTGTTGAACCATCAGTCGTCCAAGAGAATCCGCAGCCAAAAGTAGCAACTTATACTGCAAATGCAAGAGCGATCGCTTTCATATTTTTGACAATACTTCATATTGTAGACACGCCATCTTTGGCTATGGCAGCGTAGAGGAGAATACCAGTCCAAAGGGGGAGCAATAATTGTCAGAGAGTTTAGCCTTTAACCCCAATCTGATTTTGCCCGTTGGAACCCAGATAGTGACTCGTGTTGAGATTCAAGATGCTGCGGGTGAAATTGCGCGATCGCGCGGCACCGTCGGCGTTATTATCAAATCACCCATTGACAACTCCCACGCCTATCGCGTCCAGTTTCCAGACGGGGGAGAGGCGTCTCTACGGCGCTCAGAACTCACCATCCACTCATCTTGGCAACAAGAAGGTCTGCAACTACCAGGAGCCGTTCTTGCCGATTTTGACCTTTACGAGTGTGTCATTTACCGCTGTATCGTCGGTTCAAGAGCCTACGGTTTAGATAATGCCAACTCTGATATTGACCGACGCGGCATTTACTTACCACCCGCCGATATCCACTGGTCGCTCTACGGGATTCCGGAGCAGTTAGAAAATAAAGAGAACGAGGAGTGTTACTGGGAACTCCAGAAATTTTTGACCTTGGCACTCAAAGCAAATCCGAATGTCTTAGAGTGCCTCTACACACCAGGTGTAGAAATGGTGATGCCCCTGGCTGAAGAATTGTTAGGAATTCGGTCTATTTTTCTCTCTCAGTTAGTTTACCAGACATATAACGGATATGTGATGTCACAGTTCAAAAAACTTGAACAAGATATCCGTACAAAGGGGGAATTTAAATGGAAGCACGCGATGCATCTAATCCGCCTGTTGTTGTCGGGCATCACCGTGCTGCAAGAGGGTTTTGTCCCAGTTCGCGTCGAAGAACACCGACAACAACTGCTGGCTATCCGCAACGGGGAGATGCCTTGGGAGGAAGTTAACGCTTGGCGGCTAAGCTTGCATCGCCAGTTTGATGACGCTTTCGCCACAACATCGCTGCCCGAACGTCCGGATTATGAAAAGGCAAATGCTTTTTTGATTAAAGCGCGTCGAAGTATGGTTTAGAAATTGAATTTCAAAGATGTAAAAGACGCCAAAAAAAATAAGAGGGAATTTAGATGATGCCGAATGCAATGATGGTGATTTTTCCCTATCGTCATGAAGACTATTGGGTATTTGACTATGAGCCAGCCGGACTTATCCGCGAACCCTTTGTCAGCGGGATGCCTGCAATCATTGACAGTCTGGTTCAAGATATTCCCAATGCTGCTCAAGGTTTTAAACTCTTGTTTTCTCCAATCGCTTTTTCAGAGGATCAGGCAGAACTGGTTTGGGTGAGAGAACAGTACGGCGGTAACTGGTATCGCTGGCAAGCCAAAAATTTAGAAGGCTGGCTAAGTCCAGCATTGTTTAAGTATTTCCCTGTAACGCCACAGAAAATCTATTGCAAGGCTGAACCAATGTCTAACGCAATGATGGTGATTTTCCCCTATCGCTACGAACACACTTGGGTGTTTGATGATGAGCGAGTCGGACTTGTCCGAGAGCCTTTTGTCAGCGGGATTCCTGAGATGATCGATCTTCTGGTTAAAGAGATTCCCAATGCTGAGAAAGGTTTTAAGCTTTTGTTCTCAGGAAACCCATTTCCCGGATATCAGGCGGAACTAACTTTGGTAAGAGAAGAGTATGGTGGCAATTGGTATCGCTGGGAGTTAAATAATAAGGAAGGATGGTTATGCCCCGCCTTGTTTAAATACTTCAATGAAGCACCGAGAAAACTCTACTGCAAAGCGGAAAAGCTTCACGAGCAAGCGAATGGGTAATCAAAAAGAGGTTCCTAGGAGAGAGCAACGAATCATGAACCATTAGTAGGTTGGATTGGACGGCAGTGAAGCTCAACTAATGTTTAAATGACATATTGCATATCTTTTCTCAATGCGATAGCTCTTTCTTCTGTCAATCCTGAAACCTTAACTCAGCTAAAAAACACCCTTAAACCACGATTTGAGTAGTTTAAGGGTGTATTTACCCGGATTTTGTAGCAGTTGATTCATACTATAAGCTTACTTCTTAACTATCGGCAATACCCATTAATAAATTATGGTAATAGCACAGCCGCTACTCCCAGTCATTTCTGAGCAACCCTATCCACTTTTGTTCGCAACAATCAGTGGCGCACATCTGTATGGCTTTCCATCTCCCGATTCTGATTATGACTTGCGCGGGTCACACATTCTGCCAGTGTCGGAGGTGGTTGGATTAGAGATTGGGCGTGAAACGATTGAAATTTCAGAAGTACGGGACAAGCTGGAAATTGACCTTGTAACTCACGATGTCAAAAAGTTCTTTTCGCTACTTCTTAAAAAGAACGGTTATGTACTAGAGCAGCTATATTCACCGCTAATTCTCCACACGACGCCAGAACATGAAGAATTAAAAGAGATTGCCAAAGGTTGCATCACCCGCCACCATTCTCACCATTATCTCGGCTTTGCAAATACGCAATGGCGGCTTTTTGAGAAAGAAAATCCGCATCGTGTTAAGCCGTTACTTTATGTTTATCGAGTGCTATTAACTGGCATTCATTTAATGCAAACGGGTGTTATAGAAGCTAATTTGGTTCATTTAAATGATATTTTTAAATTGCCTTATATTCCCGACTTGATTGAGCGAAAGTTAGCAGGAGCAGAAAAATCTGTTTTGGAAGATGCTGATATAGCATTTTATCGCGGAGAATTTAATCGTTTGTGTGGCGAATTAGAAGAGGCAAGTCAAAGTAGTCACTTGCCTGAATCTCCCTCTATTAAAGATGCACTGAATAATCTATTAATACTATTGAGAATGGCCTCTATTGTCAACAAATAATGAAGTATAGTCTGATATTTTTTCTGGGTGGTATTTACTTAATTGTATTTGGCTTGAGATTTGGTAATGCTAAATGGGGAATTTTATGGACTGGTGTTAGTTTTATTGCAGTAGGAGCAGCATACGGATGGCTGGGAGCTAAGGTATTTGGAAAACGGTCAGATGGAACGATGGGATGGCTGAATATATGCTTATTGATGCCTTATCTATTATTAACCTGGATAACCTGGCATCTTCAAAGACTGATTGGGAAAGAGGAATGTTGTAACGAGATAGTACCTGGCATCTGGCTGGGTCGTAGAGTATTTCTTAATGAATTGCCCGATAATATCAACTTAATAGTTGATTTAACGGCAGAATTCCCAGAACCTAAAAGCGTTACTTCAGGAAAAGCTTATATCTGCGTTCCTACATTAGATGCGGCTGTGCCAGATTATCAAGTATTCCAAAAATTGGTTAATGAAATCTGTGCATGGCAGGGAAATATTTATATTCACTGTGCCCTTGGGCATGGGCGTTCAGCAACAGTTGTTGCTGCTACCCTTGTTGCCAAGGGGCTTGTGAATAATGCGAACCAAGCAGAAGCACTGATCAAGAATAAACGTTCTGGAATTGAGTTTAGTAAAGCTCAGCGGGACTTGCTGAAAAGGCTAACTATTTAAAATCTGAATGCAGCAACTGCTAAACAACCCCATCCCACAATAAAGGCTACGCCTCCTAGTGGAGTAATTGGTCCCAACCACTTTACACCCGTCAGGCTCAAAGCATAAAGACTGCCTGAGAAAAGGACGACGCCAACGATGAAGGCATACCCAGCTGCCACAAGGATTGACTGTGCTGCCTCGGCGCGACTTAATAATAATGCCACCAGTAGCAAAGCTAATGCGTGATACATCTGATAACGGGCACCCGTCTCAAAGATTTCTGCTGCCCGTTCGCTGAGTTTTTCTTTCAAAGCGTGGGAGGCAAAAGCACCAGCAGCGACGGACAATCCGCCTAAGATAGAGGCGATGCATAAAAAAATCTGCGTCATCATAATTTCAACAACTTTTATCTCAGCAGGAAGTAGTAAGAAACTCCTCCTTCCTCACTTACTTTAAAGTTAGCATCGTATTCTTTAGCTCTATCATCTAAATACTCTTTTGCCTCCGCTGCTGTTAGCTTCGCCTCCATCGCAAACTGTAAAGTGGTGATATTTCCATCGCCTTCTTTCAGTAGCTGATAAAAGGTAGACTGGAGGCGATCGCTTGTTTCTTTCGAGTGTTGTTTCCGCAATCCCCACACCAGCCAACCTCCAAGGGCTACCGCTGGGAGTCCTAAAACTAGACCCCCGATGGCAGCGTCTCCATCTTCCTGTTTATCCTCCGGGCTAGCATTCGGATTCGGCAGGGTATAAACAATGAGCGGAATCATTAGCAAAATCCCGCCGAATGTCAGTAGCAAGCCCGCAGACAGTTTTTTGATGAGCTTCATGGTGCCCAGCTGATGTTGTCAATACAGCCGCGATCTTAACCTTACTTTCGCGTGGCTTCCAGTATGCGAGAAAAGTAAAAGCGAGTCTTCGTCATTCCTTGCCGCTGAATCGAAAAACCGTTACTTTCTAGAATTTTGACGATATCAGCCTCTCGGTGCAAATAAGCGCGAGTGGCTTTGCTGGGACCAGGGAAAAAACTGCCAATTTTTTTGAGCAAACTGAGGGCTAAAGTTTTCGGCGCAAAGCTGAGAATTATCCGAGATTCTGCCATAGAAGTGAGATGGGAAATCATCTCGGCGGCTTTGTCTTGGGGATAGTGAATGAGGACATCTAAGCAAATAACGGTGTGATATTTGCCGCTTAATGTTTCTAAATCCTGCACGGTGAAAGTCGGATTGCTGGCGTTGCCTAGAACTGCCTCGGCTCTTTCCTTAGCCTCTCCGACCATTTTTTCGGAGATGTCGCTGGCATAGACTTTGGCACCCGCTTCGGCGAGAGGGATGCTGAGGCTACCAACGCCACAACCCGCATCGCAGATGGATAGAGTGGCGAGATTGTCATCGGCTTTCAGCCAGCTAAGTACGGTATCGACTGTCTGCTGATGTCCTTCACGGATGTCTAGTTGGACTTTATTAACTTCACCATCGCCGTAAATACGTCTCCAGCGATCAAAGCCTGTGGAGTTGAAATAGTCTTTGACAATTGTTTTATCGTCTGCTGCGTTCATGAAATTGGTTTTGTCGAAGTGTTCCCAACGGTTAAACTTACCATTTATACGAACCGCAGAGGACGCGGAGAACGCAGAGGAAGAGAGGAAGAGGAGAGGCATTGCTTATTTTAGGAATTGGGTAATAAGCGCTGCCAGGTGAGTCCATTCGTTGATTCGTCTAGATGCCAGCGCAGCAGTTGATGAGCGGGCTGGCTGAGGTAGGGGCTAGTTTTGTTGTTTTTTTGGCGATCGCGTTTTGACGGTTCTTTGAGCAACCCGATGGCGCGACGGGGGGATTCTGTGGCAAGCGCGATCGCAGTCTCGACTTCACAAATCCCCCAGCGCACTAAATTTTGTACTCCTACTAGCAGCGGTAACGTTGTCCCGGATAGGGTTCCATCTGGCAGTCGGGCGGTGCCGTTTTTCACTTCTATTTGCCGCGTATCCCACGGATAAATGCCATCGGGGAGTCCCAAGGGTGCTAAGGCATCGCTAACCAGGAAAATGCCTTGCTCAGACTCCCCCCGATTCCCGTTGTTTAGAGGGGTAGAACTGGCGCGTAACAGCAGCTGAATCATCGTCTGAGAGACGTGCTGACCATCGGCAATTAAACCACACTGTACGGCTGGATGAACCAGGGCGGCTCCTAATAAGCCGGGTTCGCGGTGATGTAATCCGGGCATGGCATTGAAGGCATGAGTCACCATCGACACCCCCAGTTTAAAAGCTTGCTGCGCTTCGGCTTCAGTGGCTTGGGAGTGTCCCAGACTGACGGTGATCCCCAGACTTCGCAAATACGCGATCGCTTCCCCAGTTGGATCTAATTCTGGTGCCAAAGTAATCACTTTCACGATACCCGCATAATCCCCTAAAACCCGTTTCACGTTGTCAATCGTCAACGGCAATAGGTACTCGGCGGGGTGTGCGCCTCGTTTCTGGGGATTGAGAAATGGCCCTTCCAAATGTACCCCCAAAATTTGGGCAGTGGCTCGATCCTGGTTCGGGGAAGCGACAAAATTGGAGAAGATGGAGAGCGATCGCTGAATGTTCTCAACCGATGTTGTAACGATGGTTGGTAAAAATCCATCAACGCCCTGATTCCATAGATATTGACAAATTTCCGGTAGCTTATCGCAATTTTCCAGATTCAATTCTGGAAATGCCAACCCCAACGCCCCATTAATCTGCAAATCGACGCCACCCAGCGACACCCAATCTCCCTCTACATCCAGCACTTGCAAATCCGCAGGTGGAAACATTTTGAATACAGTGTCCATTGACAGAATTTGCTCAATCCTGCCCTGATGAATCCAAATCTGCTGTAAGCTTTCGTAGCCTCGGAATCGAGCATTGCGAATCACGATTGGGGCAGTCATGGATAGCGTTGTTGCGTCTGTCATCACTTTTGCGACAAGATACCTAAATTCGAGCAGACACCAGTTTATCTAACAACCAACTGAATAACTCCCGAAAAAATGACTCAACCGTTAATTGGCATCATCATGGGTAGCGATTCCGATTTGCCCACTATGCAAGGCGCGATCGCAATATGTGAAGAATTTGGCGTCGGCTGCGAAGTCGCTATCGTCTCTGCCCACCGTACCCCGGAACGAATGGTGGAATACGCCCAACAAGCCCACCAGCGCGGCATCAAAGTGATTATCGCGGGTGCCGGTGGCGCTGCCCATCTCCCCGGTATGGTAGCGTCTCTGACACCTTTGCCAGTAATTGGGGTGCCAGTCGCCAGCCGTCACCTACAGGGCGTTGATTCTCTCTATTCCATCGTGCAAATGCCAGCGGGAATTCCCGTTGCGACTGTCGCGATTGGTAATGCGAAAAATGCCGGTTTGTTGGCTGTGCAAATCTTGGCATCCCACCAGCCAGAATTACTCGAACGAGTGCAGCAATATCGCCGCAGTTTAAGCGATTCCGTGATGGAGAAGCAGCAGCTTCTGGATGAAATCGGCTATAAGCAGTATTTGGAGAAGATGCCCTAATTTTAAGGGCGAGTCAGTTATTTTTTTAGGCTTGGCAGAGAGGAGAAACGATTGAAATCTCAAGAATAATTTTTTGATGCCAATCGCTTTGTTTACCGATAGCGAGGTGCGTCAAGAAAACTGCTGATTTCATTTTTAGCGGAACTGGAGGGGCGACAGGGGCGGTTTCTTTGAGATTTAGACCCAATCTATTCGTTGAATGTTTCGCGATCAAAGTCAAATTTAATCTTGTCCTAAAAAAAATTGATAACCTTGTTTTTGCTATTTTAGTAACAGTTTTTATCTGTTCATCAAATATAAAATAAAAAAACTTGCATTTAATTTATAGGAAAGTTTCTATAAAAGCATTTATTTAATAAAGTAATTGCTTAATTTAAGTTTCTATAATATGGGATTTCCGGAGAAATTTAAGCTTCTGAAGTCTTAATGGATTCGCTTAATAAATTTAGGCTTTTCTTTGGGTCATCCCCCCATAGATGGATATAAACTAATTTAGCTCCAAGTTCGCTCAAACTCCCGCGATTTATACTTCCAGGAGAGTTCTGCGGGTTGAGATGCCAGAGCCAGAATCTAAAAATGTAACTTTCGATACAGAATATCCCGCCTCGGAAAATACAAAATCTTAAAATTTCCCGGACAAATTAGACATCCCGTCTAGATGTTGATAAAGGAAAAAATCCCTAACGAGTTGCCTGTAAGGTTTTGTCATATACTCACTTCAAATGACTGGATTTACTGATTTTTGACTAAACCGATGGATGTGTTGGACTGATTGAGGAAAGTGCAGTGATGATGCCTAAATTAACGCTCAAAAAGAAGAAATCGAAAGCCAAAAAGAAGCGATTGTCTTCTAATTGGCAAGTCCAATCTCCCCGGACTGCCACGATGTTTAAGCAGTTGCAAATTGCCATTAAGCGGCTGACTCCAAGTTGGCAAGCTTGCATTCCTATCGCCATTTTGATTGTGATGGTGTGGGGTTATGCAGCAGTCGCCCAGGATGCTCCGGCAGCTGAGGGGCCGACAACAGCCGAGTTGAAGGTAGCGCTAGACACCCTATGGGTAGCGATCGCTGCTTTCCTGGTGTTCTTCATGAACGCTGGCTTTTGTATGTTAGAAACTGGCTTCTGCCGCCAGAAAAACGCGGTCAACGTTCTTGCCAAAAACTTGATTGTGTTTGCTCTAGCAACCGTCGCGTTTTGGGCGATTGGTTTTGGCTTGATGTTCGGGGACGGTAATCCTTTCATTGGTTTGAGCGGGTGGTTTTTGAGCGGAGCCGATAACAGTCCCGCCACCAACGATGCCTATCAAGGGATTTTTAGCTCTCTGAAATGGGCTGGCGTTCCCTTAGCTGCTAAGTTTTTGTTTCAGCTAGTATTTGCCGGAACAGCCGCCACGATTGTTTCTGGAGCGGTTGCAGAAAGAATTAAGTTTGTTGACTTCTTAATCTTCAGCCTCTTACTCGTCGGGATTGCCTACCCGCTCACCGGACACTGGATCTGGGGTGGTGGCTGGCTGCAAACCAGAGGCTTCTGGGATTTCGCGGGTTGCACGGTCGTTCACTCAGTGGGTGGCTGGGCAGCTTTGATGGGAGCCGCATTCTTAGGGCCACGGCTTGGTAAATATCAAGACGGGCAAAGCGTTGCTTTCCCTGGTCATAACCTGAGTATTGCCACCTTGGGCACTTTGATTCTCTGGTTGGGCTGGTTTGGTTTCAACCCTGGCTCCACAATGGCTGCCGATCCAAACGCCATTACTCACATTGCCCTGACAACCAACATGGGGGGTGCTGCGGGTGGAATTGCCGCTACCATTACAGCTTGGTTGTACCTGGGTAAGCCGGATCTGTCGATGATTATCAACGGCATTTTGGCTGGCTTAGTTTCGGTGACAGCTTCCTGTGCTTTTATCAGCATTGGCAGTTCTTTGATCATCGGTTTGGTTGGCGGAGTATTAGTCGTTTTCGCTGTCACTCTCTTTGACAAAATCAAAATTGATGACCCGGTGGGTGCGACCTCAGTTCACCTAGTTTGCGGCATCTGGGGGACTTTGGCAGTGGGTTTATTTGCTGTTGGCCCTGGTGTCTATTCCTGGTACGGTGAGGGTCTTGGCCCAACCAAGGGGTTATTGCTCGGTGGTGGTCCCGGACAGTTCATCACTCAACTGATTGGTGTTGTCACAGTGGGAGGCATAACCGTTCTACTTAGTACAATCTTCTGGCTGGCGCTGAAAGCGACCCTCGGTATCCGAGTCACTCCAGAAGAGGAGTTTGAAGGTTTGGATATCGGCGAACACGGCATGGAAGCTTACAGTGGATTCCTCAAGGAAGGAAGCTCTAGTGGTTTTTCTGATACTGGTAAGCACGGTGGGATGCCAAATTCACCGGGTGAATACGTCAAGTAAGGACAGATAAGCCAAAAGAAAACATTTTGCGCTTTTGAGTTTTGTCTTTGCCCCAATAGAGTCCGCCAAAGTTCCCAACTATATAGAAGCTCTGGGAATTGGGCGGATTTCTTTTTGTCTTGTATCTCTGGGTGAAAAACTTATGAGCACCCCAGATGGTTTGTTTAATCCAATGCAAAACTGCCCCGTTTGAAATTGGTGCAATCAGATTCATTTGCTCAAGAATCGCGATCGCGTTGATGGAACGTTGATGGAACAAAATCAGTTGTCCGCTCCCGTAGTGGCTGGGGCACCAGGAGCCGCTGCGGGAGAGCCTCCAACGGTTTCTGCGGCTGCAAAAATCGATACGGCGGTACGGCATTTATATATAGTGTCATCAGCCGCACTAGGGCTGATGACGCCTGGGCTAGCTTTCTTCTATGGAGAGGATTGTGCAACCGGAGTGAGCTTCAAAGGCGAATAATCGGTAATCTGTTCCATTGGCAGCTAGGCGATCGCTCGATTTGTGGATGCTAGCAATTTAAGATTAAATTCAACCTGTGCTGAATCTGATTTAGTGTGTCCACTCGCTCGAAAACCTTTCTTCCGGCTTGGGCGCTTTTGTCCCTAGCTACCAACGGGTTGCTGATGCTAACAGTAATTTTGTTGCTGAATCGGGATCGGTGGCTATCAGCTAGGTTACAAGCTAGCGATGCTACCTCTGTAGAGCCGATCCCAGAAGACGTCTCTACCAGCCTGCTGACGAAAACACTACCTTCCACACCCGCGTTAGGGCCGCGCCACCAGCTGAATTACGCTCAGTGGGTGACGCTGCTCAGGCAAGAAGCGGAGGTAGCCGCAACCAAAAATCCCAAACATTTAACCGTACTGGCTGGGGATTCGCTCAGTCTGTGGTTTCCTTCGGAGCTATTGCCCACAGAGCGCACTTGGCTCAATCAAGGAATTTCTGGAGATACTTCGGGGGGTTTGCTCAACCGATTGGATGTGTTGGACGAAACTCAGCCGGAAACGATCTTGGTGATGATTGGCATTAACGACCTGATCCGAGGGGTGGGGGATCGGAGAATTCTGGCGAACCAGCGACAGATTATCCGCTATCTGCGACGGGTTCATCCCCAAGCACAGATTGTTGTGCAGTCGATTTTGCCCCACGGCGGTAAAAAGTCAACCTGGGTGGGACGCGATCGCCTGATTGCTATCCCTAGCAGTCGCATCCGCGAACTAAACCGACAACTGGGCGCGATCGCTCGTTCGGAATCTGTCAGCTATCTCGATCTCTATCCCCTGTTTGCCGATAGTAACGGCAATATACAGCCCGAACTGACGACGGATGGCTTGCACCTAAGTCCCCAAGGCTATGTTATTTGGCGCTATGCCCTTCAATTCTTCATGCAGGTGGAAACAGAACCCAGCAAAGCCAATTAAAAATTCCTGGCTTTGACTTTGCTGGGTAACGCCAGCTGAGCGTCCAGGCATTTTATGATCGACGAGGAGAACCACCAGAATGAGAGAGGAAACGGCTGCATGGATACAAAAGCCTTCAAACGGTCATTAAACAGTTCTGAGAACTACCATCGCAAGGGCTTTGGTCATCAAGAGGAAGTCGCTGGTGTCCTCAAATCCGAGTATCAGAGCCATCTCATTCAGGAAATTCGGGAAAACAACTACACCCTGAAACGCGGTGATGTCACCATCCGGTTAGCCGAATCGTTTGGTTTT
The DNA here is from genome assembly GCF_039961875.1 of Trichocoleus sp. ST-U2. Taxonomy (NCBI): domain Bacteria; kingdom Bacillati; phylum Cyanobacteriota; class Cyanophyceae; order Leptolyngbyales; family Trichocoleusaceae; genus Trichocoleus; species Trichocoleus sp. ST-U2. The sequence continues at coordinate 50,797 of NZ_JAMPJY010000007.1, forward strand.
TGCTGGGGTGTGGAACGCGCCGTCGCAATGGCTTATGAAACCCGCCAGCACTTCCCGACCGAGCAGATTTGGATTACTAATGAAATTATTCACAACCCTTCTGTGAATCAGCGCTTGCGCGACATGAAAGTAGGGTTTATCTCAGTAGAGAAAGGGGAAAAAGACTTCTCCGTTGTCGATGCGGGTGACGTGGTGATTTTACCGGCATTTGGTGCCAGCGTTCAGGAAATGCAGCTGCTCAACGACAAGGGTTGCAAGATTGTCGATACAACCTGTCCTTGGGTTTCTAAAGTTTGGAATACGGTCGAAAAGCACAAGAAAAAAGCTTATACCTCGATCATTCACGGCAAATACAATCACGAAGAAACTGTCGCCACCAGTTCTTTTGCTGACAAGTATTTGATCGTGCTGAATCTGGCACAAGCGGAGTATGTCTCTAACTACATTCTCAATGGTGGGAGTCGCGACGAATTTATGACAAAATTCAGCCGCGCTTGCTCAGAGGGATTCGATCCCGACACCGATTTAGAGCGGATTGGTATTGCTAATCAAACCACGATGCTCAAGAGCGAAACCGAGCTAATCGGCAAGCTATTTGAGCGCACCATGATGAGAAAGTATGGGCCAAGCGAGTTAAACGAGCATTTCCAAAGCTTCAACACCATCTGTGATGCGACTCAAGAGCGGCAAGATGCTATGTTTCAGCTAGTAGATGAAAAACTAGATCTCATGGTGGTGATTGGGGGGTTCAATTCTTCCAATACGACGCACTTACAAGAAATTGCCATTGAGCGGAAAATTCCTTCCTATCACATCGATAGCGCCGAGAGAATTGGCCCTGGCAATCGTGTGGAGCATAAGCCGCTGGATGGCGATTTGGAAGTTCAGGAAAATTGGCTCCCCGCTGGTCCCATCGTGGTAGGAGTTACTTCTGGAGCTTCAACTCCCGATAAGGTGGTAGAGGATACGATCGAGAGGATTTTTGAGCTGAAAGTGGCTGCGGTGGTTTAACAAAAATTAGGGGATGAATTCGTTTTGAGTTTTGAGTTTTTCTTCAATTCAAAACTCAAAACTTTCAGCTTTTTTGGGCACCATCTGCAACTGGGGAAGCATCGTTAAACTGCTGCTGATTGTAGTTGTAAAGCGTGCGGATGGGGTAAGGAATGTTAATGTCAGCGCGATCGCAAGCTTGTTTGAGCGCGATCATCACCTTGGTTCTCGTGCGGCGCACATCTACTTTGTGCGGCGATGTCCAATAGCGGACTACCAAGTTCATCGAGCTATCACCAAAGCCCAATCCATCTACTTCCGGTGCTGGCTTCGATAAGACGCCTTCGACTTTTAACACGGCGTTGAGCAGGGTTTCGACAGCGTAGGGTAAAGGTGTATTGTAATCAACGCCAATTTCTAAATCAGTCCGGCGGTGGGGCATCGCCGTCAGCACTTGCACCGGACTGGTAAAGACGATTGCATTTGGCACGACGATGCGCTCTCCCTGATAGGTGATAATTTGGGTGGCGCGCAGGGAAATTTCTTCAATCGTTCCCTCGAAACCGTTTACTATCACTTGATCCCCCAACCGAAACGGTTCCTGCAACAGCAGCAGGACTCCCGCCAGAAAATTTTTAAAAATATCTTGAAAGGCGAAGCCAATCGCTACCGAGCTGAGTCCCAGCAAACCAATGATGTCGCCCAGCCGCAAGTCTGGGAAGGCAACAACACAGGCGAAGAGAATCCCTACCACCCAGGTTCCTACAAAACTGGTCTGCACGAGCAGCAGGCGCAGTGATGGGTTTTTCAGGGCACGCCTGCCAACGCCACGGACGAGCCGCCGAACTAGATTCGCTCCATACCGGGTTAAACAGAGGATCGCGATCCCCATCAAAATTCCTGGTAGTGCCTCAATAGTTTGACCCATCAGGTTTAATAAGCTCTGTTGGATTTCTTTAATCAAAGCAGCCATAGGCGAAAGGGATCATCTTAAACTTTTGCCAGAATATCAAATATCTCAAAACCGAGCGGTTTTTTCGCTTGGGTTTTGGCGTGAGCGATCGCTTTTTGGTTGGCTCTCTTCGGACGCCCAGTGTGTTCCACAACACCAGTAAATAGGAAGTCGCCCGCTCCTGCGCTCACGGCATCCCTTGACTTCCCCAAAGGAACACCTCGCCCAATTTAGCTCCAGCAAAGCATTTGGCAGTTTTGTAACGGAATGTTAAGCAGAATTTATTAAAATTTATTGCGATTCGTTGATGCAGTTGCTAAGGTGTGCTTAAGAGTTGCTTCTGGTCAATGCCCGTATTTTAGGAGACGTGCCATCCATGCTCTACATCAAACTTGGCTGTACACCCATTCACTGATTGCAGGATTGCCTGAAACTTTATTTCTCTGACGGTACACCAACCTTGCTAGACGGCGGAGGAATTTCTTTGTTTCACGATTCAAAATGCATTTCTTCAATTTCATCTGGTTCCTAACTCGTGTTCCCCTTACGTACTGCCAGTCCAACTCTTATTTGACTGAAGTTTTCCGGAAAGACATTTCTCAGGTTTGTCTACAAAAATAGGGTTCCCTGCAAGAATTTTGAGAAATGTCTTGCTCCCAACAGTTCAGTTCAACTCATCTGTAATTACGAGTTACTGTTTTCCTCACTGCGAGCTTAGAAGATGCTACCTCTACTTCTTGCATCTTGAACTCGGCACTATCAGCGCGGTGAGACCTCAAATGGAGAAGGTTTAAGTTATGAATATTCAAGGAAAGACGGCTCTGATTACTGGAGCTTCCCGTGGAATTGGGCGAGCGATCGCGCTTGAACTCGCGCAACAAGGAGCCAAACGCCTGTTGCTGGTGGCACGCGATGCCGATCGCTTAGCGGAAGTCGCCGCCGAAATTGAAGCACTTGGCGTAGAAGCCGCGATCCTGCCTTTGGATCTGGCTCAGATAGTAGAAGTGAATATTGCGATCGCCCAAGCTTGGCGAGATTATGGTCAGATTCATCTGCTCGTCAACTGTGCGGGAGTTGCACACCAAGCGCCCTTTTTAAAATCTCAACTCCCAGATGTGCAGCAAGAAATCGCGATTAATTTAATGGGAATGTACACGATGACTCGTCTGGTTGCTCGACGTATGGCAACCCAACGGGAAGGAACCATCGTGAACGTTTCTAGCTTGATGGGCAAAATTGCCGCGCCGACGATGGCGACTTATTCAGCCACCAAGTTTGCGATTTTGGGATTCACCCAAGCCTTGCGCGGCGAACTCGCTGACTACAATATCCGGGTGATGGCTTTGCTGCCATCTTTGACCGACACTGACATGGTGCGAGAATTAAAGTGGTTTCGCTGGGTAGTGCCCACGACTTCTCAGAAAGTTGCTCAAGCACTCGTCACTGGACTGCAAAAGGAATCGCCAGAAATTTTAGTGGGATGGCAAAGTCATTTAGCTGTGTGGTGCAATCGCATTGCACCTTGGCTGTTAGAGAAAGTTTTACTGCTGGCAGCACCCCTGTCGAAGTATAAACAAAAGCGCTACCACAGACTCCGAGAGGCTGGAATAATTTCGCGTTAAAGTTTGCTGTTAACAGGCGAATCTGATTCCAGAGTAGAGACGCGATTAATCGTGTCTCTACTTTAGCTGTGAAATTTATTTCCAGGCTCCGAACGTTAGTGCCATTTAACCTAACTGTATTTGGATAGACTGATTGCAGATAAAGAGATGTTAACGATGAGTCAAAATCGCCAGATATTAGATGACATTGCCGAACGCATCCAAGCAATTGTCAATGCTGAAACAGCCTCCGTGGTGCTAGCTGAGTCCGAAGGGGAAACCGTCTACTATGCGGCAGCAATAGGCAAGCACGCTGAGTGGGTGTCGAACAAAAGGGTTGCCGCAGCGACTTCCGGATTGTGTGGTACGGCATTTCAGAGCGACAAACCCGTGTTAGTTTGTCGTACTGAGGGCGATCTCCGAGTCCGGCAAGATCATGCTAAAGCATTGGGAATTGAGACAGCTTTAGCCGTACCACTCTACTACGAAGGCAAGCTTTTGGGAGCGCTACAAGCTTGGAATCGTACTGACGGCAGTTTATTTGACGAAGAGGCAGAAAGTGTTTTGGCTGCTTACGCCTCTGAAGTTGCTCCACTGGTTTATCAATACCAGACAACTATGAAGTAGAGGATAATTTGCAGGAAAAAGCGATCGCGCTGGCTTGAAATAAGCAACGAATCAAAGATGAGCAAATGACCCAAGATGAACCCATAGAACCAAAGCTTCTACGCCACTCCAATTCCCCCTCTTCCTCCAATCCCTCCTCCTGCTCCCCGCAAGCGAGGAGGGGGCTAAGAGGGAGATGGGTGCGATCGCACTTGCGGTGATGAGGATGCGATCAACGCAGTACGGTAGTACAGATGATTTAAAGCTTCCTGATTTTAACGTTGCTGGAAGTTTAAAAATAAAATCGCGGTGTCCTAGTTAGCGGTCGGGACTTTCTATAAATAGCTAAATATTATTTCAAGTAGAGTTTACGTTTATGTTAACAGCCCTAATTTTTGAGGAATTACATGGAGCTACCCTTATTTTTAGAGCAATTGGGAAGAGATTTAAATAATTTTCAAACTTATTTAAACAATCAAATAATCCAAGACGATGATGTTAACACTCTTAAAAATCACATCTATGAAACCAGGATATTACTGGATAAAAGTAAAACTAAGTTAACAGCATCTTTGAATATCAATCTACCAGATTATCCAGATGAAGACTTACAACAACTGTTGTATTATAAAGACAAAATTATAGAAATTCAAACATCATTAGAGAAGCTTACAGGTGTACCTGAGACACTAAATAAGATAGTTCTGAACCTGTGTAAAGATATCGATTACAGAATAAAACTTCGTATTTCCAGAGGTCAACCGAAAGCGCGCAAGCGTAGTACCAACTTTTAATCATTTCCTGGCTGTACTGCTGCCATCTTTATGTTTCCTTGAAAAAGCCGCTTATCTTACCTTAATAGACATTTTTTCAAATTCGATTATGATATATTTAAATATTCTTTTTACAGTATCACTTTTGACATAGTATTCTTTTATATTTTCTTGTTCTTCAAGATGTTTTTCAATAGCTTTTATCGCTATTTCGTATGGTTTATTTTTCTCAGGCATATGGGATATTGCTGAAGCGTGTTTCTCTGGTTCTACTATGCAAGCAGCACGATTTAGAATACTATCATATAACCAGTTGATACATTCACGAATATCTTCATTAAACTTAGCTTTGTGTTTTTTAGGAATATTAAAGTTTGCCTTTGATACAGCGCCCAAAGCAGTTTTAAGTAAAGCTGACCTATTAGCTCTAACATCCAACCATTTAGCAATTTCTTCAGCCGCCTTGCGGCTGGAATGAAACTTCTCTGGAGCAAACCGAATTGAGCGAATAATCTCTAACAATTTCTCTCGTTCTTCAGAAACATCCAAAGACTCAACTGCCTTTTTTAATTCATTGGTATCGCCTTCTAATTGCTGCCTAAAATCCTCCATTTCTGATTCTAATTGTTCATCTAAATTTTCCTTTGATCGTTTTTCTGCTTCTGCTTCAATCTCTTTTGAGATTGTATAATTAACCAAGGTCAGAAAACCTAGTGCGACAGCAGGAGCGAAAACAAAATTTACGATTTGCCTATCCCGCTCTGAAAGAGTTGTAGGAAATTGACTATATATGAAACCAATAAGCCATGTAAAGGCACCGAAAATAAAAACAAAAATTGATGATGAATTAATTTTAAAAAAGCTTCCTAAATTCATGTAAAAACCCTAGATTCATCTTTATAAACCCTGTCCAATTTTTCTAACAAAATGACACAGTCTCTAAAAATCATTTCAGAGACACTGTGACTCTGTCGGAATTGTGCCAAGACTGTCAAAGTTGTCTGTCTAGCCCTGATTGACTGGTAAAGCCAGGAAAGACCCCGTTAAGGAAATTAGAGAAATCGTTGTCAAGTAAAGGCTCCTGGCTTTCACCCTAGGAATTATCAGCTAGTCTGACTGCGTAACGGTTGCAGAAGTTTTGTCAGTTAATCAGGCACTAGACTAAACCACACTGAGCTTTTGTAACAGTTCCGGTTCCTCCGTTATGGCTCTACGGATACGCTCGATCATGTAGCAAGCTGTGTTTTTGTTCACCCCGATCTCCTTAGCAAGCTGACGCCCACTGATGCCTGCTGGCGACTTTAAAACAAGGGGAATCGCCAAAATCCATTTGTCCAAGTCTACATGAGTTTTATGAAATAGCGTACCAACTGTAACGCTATATGAAGTAAAGCACTCATTACACTGGTATCTGTGTTCATTCTTCAATTTCCTATAATTGGTCGATTCGCAATATGGACACTTTGGCTTTCCACTCCAGCGAATTTGTTCAAGAAGGGCAATGCAATCTTCGTGATTTCGTCTCATCTTAAAACTCAGAACTCTGAGCTTTAAGATGGATTACAAATTCAAGCGTTCAACTGCCTATGGGCGTCTGTAAGCCATTTGGGATATGCGATCGCCTGTAATTGCTAAAGCAAAACCCCAAGACAGTCAACCTTGGGGCTTTGTGGGTCTATTCTCAATAAAATTTACTTAAGCGATAGAAAAGACACAGCAGGCGATCGCGATCGCCTCAGACTTCCTCCTACGCACCTCTTCAAGCTTGAACTACCGTAAAGCTTGCGTACCGAACAATTTATCAGCCCAAGCCACATCTGCATCTGATAGCGATCGCACTAGCTCATAAACCTAATCTATTGAACCCCTTCTTTACCTCTTAGCCTCATCCTCACTTCTTAGCCCCCTCCTTGCTTGCGGGGAGGGGGTCGGGGGTGGGGTTCTACCCCATATCTTACCCAAACAAATTAGAGTTAAATCTACTCAATGCAAAACAATTAAGAACAGGTTGTGCCTACACCACATTGATCGTCACTTTTCAGCCAACCCTTAACACCTCGATATTCAATCTGCGCCCATGCTCCCTGACAGCCTATTAATTTAACATCGGTTCTACGTGGAACTCGTCCTATTTTTCGGCTTTGCTGACTGGGACTAGCATAAAGATTAACGCCATTGGTTTCATAACCCCTCGTTGAAGTGCCTAACATCGACAAAAATACCCAGCCAGTTCCCTGAAAGCCACCAATTTCTCTATAAGCCTTCGTAATTTTTACCCAGTTTCCAGAGGAAGCGATGATTTCAACTGACTCGTATGTGGGGATTTTTCCCAAGATTCGACTATTACTACTTGGGCCACTACGCACATTTAAACCTTGCGGATCTTTGTCTATGACGACGGCAGAAATATCGCATTTTTTTTCATTAACTGGTTGTGCTAATACGCTAAGATTAGCCGTGCCAGTATTGATAACCCAGCTCATGCTAGATAGCGCTAATCCTACGGTTAGCTTTGATGCTGTCTTGTTCGCCTTTTTAGCCATAATTTTCCCGATTATTTAACACCAGCATTGGTGCTGGTGCCAAACAATTACTTCATATCGTAGCCAAACAATTTCGGATCAACTTCTCCTAATTGCAAGTCGGCTAAACCATACTCTGCCCAGCGTCGTTCCACCATCGCCGCCACATCTGGATCGGATTCCAAAGGTTCACCCCATTCATGTTCGGTTTCAGGAGGAATTTTCGTGGTCGCATCAATTCCCATGCGTCCGCCTAAACCAATTTTTTCACTGGCGAAATCCAAAGTATCAAAAGGCGTATTCGGCAAAATGAAAACATCTCGCACCGGGTCAACTTTAGAACTAATTGCCCACACCACTTGACGGGGATCGCGGATGTTAATGTCTTTATCTACCACAATCACAAACTTGGTGTAAGTAAACTGAGGTAAAGCACTCCAAAAAGCTAAGGCTGCACGTCGCGCCTGACCCGGATATGCCTTATCAATGGAAATAATCGCCGCTTTATAACTCAACGCCTCCATTGGGAGGAAGAAATCAACAATTTCTGACACTTGTTGCCGCAAAATCGGCGTGTAGATGCGGTTTAGCGCGATCGCCATCATCGCTTCTTCTTTTGGTGGACGACCGCTAAAAGTTGTCATATATATTGGGTCTTTGCGGTGCGTCATACACTGGAAGCGAATCAATGGCGAATCCTCGACACCGCCGTAATAACCCATGTGATCGCCAAAAGGGCCATCTGACAGCACTTCCCCCGGTGTAATCGTGCCCTCTAGGACAAATTCCGAGTCGGCTGGCACTTCTAAATCTACCGTCTTACACTTCGCCAACTGCACCCCAGAACCGCCGTAGAGTCCGGCAAACAGCCATTCTGATAAATCGACTGGAATCGGCGTTGCCGCAGCCATGATGATCAGAGGGTCAACACCGAGTGCGATCGCAACCTCCAACTTTTTCCCCTGTTCCGCCGCCTTGCGTAGATGTCTCGCACCACCCCGCACCGATAGCCAATGCACCGTCATCGTGTTGTGCGATTGTAGTTGCAGACGGTAAACGCCCACATTCGGCGTACCCGTCTCACAATCCTTGGTAATTACCAAGCCCAACGTGATAATCTTGCCAGCATCCCCAGAATAAGGACGAATGAGCGGCAATTGGTTTAGATCCAGATCATCGCCTTGGATAACCACTTGCTGACAGGCTGGGAAAAAGTCGCGCCCCGGTTTCGCCTTCAGCACATCAAATAGCACCTTGCCAAACTCCACCGCCTGAGAAATCTTCTTCGGTGGCTTCGGCTGTTGCAACATACTCAGCTTTTTGCCCAGTTCCTCCAACTCCAACGGATGCTGCATATTCATCGCCCAGCAAATCCGTTCAACTGTACCCATCAGGTTCACCGCTACCGGATAAGCTGACCCTTTTACATTTTCAAATAGCAGCCCAGGGCCACCGCGTTGTAACATCCGGTTAGAAATCTCAGCAATTTCCATATCTGGGTCAACTAGGGCATCGATTCTCCGTAACTGCCCTCGTTCTTCCAGTAGCTTGATGAATCCCCGCAAGTCTCTTGCCATAGTAAAGATTAAGAAGTATAAAGCACTTTCTTTTATTATGAGGGGAATCCTAAACCTAAGAGCGCTCCCTAGAGACTTTAGGGATACGCCGCCTGAATATAACCCAAAAAAACTATGCCAGATAACGTTCGTGTGGCTTCGGTCAATGATTCTGCTGTTATTAATGAAATTAGCTTCTGTATCTATCAAACCATTATTTTCATTCAGCAACAGCAGCCAAAATTATTAACTGAAAAGTACCGGAATGTTCCCTGGAGTGATGCTCCTTACCAATCCTCCTTCCTCTTAAAATTGCAAACAGAATTCAACAAAGCACCTGATAGAGACACACTAATTAAAACAGTACAAAAGTTACTGCGATTAATCTTAACTCCTCAATGTTTAGAATTACCGATATCTAGTAAATTAATAGAAAAACTTCGTATCTTAATCGATTCATCATCTGAAATAGCTCCCAGAAATGGCTCAGCCTTTTCACATCCAGCAGAAGCGCCACGAGTGCTGATTCCAGAGCAACATATCGCGATTTTGCTTTTGGATGCCGAAAACTTACAACTCGATACCGAAACAGAAAAGTTTTTAACAACCGTCTGCACTTACTTTATCCAAGTTAAAATTGCCTTTGCAAATTGGCGGCGCATGGGTAAATTAGATGCGGAATTGCATGAACGCGGCTATGATTTAATTCACGTTCCTGCTGGTAGAGATAACGCTGATGGAAAAATGATAGCAGTTGGCTTATCAATCCGCGAACATTACCCAAAAGTCAAGGAAGTCTTAGTTTGTTCATCAGATACTGTGATGACCAACCTTTGCAATCATCTTCAGAAATATGGGTTAACGGTATATCGGGTTTTTCGACAGGGTTCTCATATAACCGTATCTAACTATAAAACAGGTGAAATTGAAACTTATACACCCAAAGACTTACCCGTTATTCCACCGTTCATGCAATGTATTAATTATTTAAAATCGTTGGTTGTAGAAGAACAAGAACGGAGTAAAATTCAGTGGGTAAAGTTATCTGCCCTATCTCAGTTATTTTACGAAAAGTACGAAATTACTATCAATCAAGTTGTTGATACTTATAATCATGGTAAGACTGATAAAGATATTTTCATAGATAAACCTTCAGATTTTGTAGTACATCAACTCCCCGAAACTTCTGAGGTATATATTACTCTATTTAAAATCGGTCAAATAACCAAAACGACTAAACAAGATCCAGAGGTAAAAATTGATAAAAGTCAAGCCGGGAATCAGACTTTAGTTGAACCACCAAAAGCGCTAGAAAATTCTAAACTTGAACAGCAATCAGACGATAAACTTCAAGCTTTATCTACTATTACTTCTCTAACAGAACTAGAAAATGCAGTTTTAAATATTATTCAGGCAATGCAAGCCCAATCTTTAGACGCAAAAATATTAACAGGATCGCTGGGTGGAGAATTCAGTAAAGTGTATGGTGAATCCCCGACTGCATTAGTTAAAAAACTCAAGCCGGGTACTAATTTTACCCAGTTTTTACAGTCGTGTTCTACGTTAAAAGTGGAAAAAAATGGGCAAGGTTATCAGGTAGCGATCGCTCACGCTTCTCTACCTAAGATTAACTCCTGTCTTGAGCTGGAACAAGTGTTATTCAATATATTGAATACCCTAACTGGTGAATCTTCAAAAAACTATATTCCCCTAGAAAGTTTAGGAGGAGAATTTCATAAGAAATACAATCAACCAATCTCTGAAATTATCAAACACTTCAATCCAGAAGGTAGCTTTACTCAATTTTTAAAGTCTTGTCGTTGCTTCAAAGTAGAGAAAACCAATAAAGGATATCAAGTAGCGATCGCTCAAAAATCCTAAATCAAATCGCGATCCATTGCTTAAATTAAACAAATTAATTCTTAGATGCCAAAAAGGCTTTGAATTCGTTGACGGATTCGGATTAAAGGAGTCTGTTCGGAGACTTCTTCTGTCAGTATTCCCAAATCTCGTAACGCCTGTTGCCGTTCTGATAACTTTTGGGCAATCTGATCGGCTAACTCCTGATGCGTGACTAAAAGCTTCTGTAAGTCGTTGCGGTCTACGACAAACAAAATGGAATCTTCCAAAGTGCGAACTGTTGCTGAGCGAGGAGTTCCTAGCAACAAAGAAATTTCTCCAAAAAATTCCCCTTTGTGAAGCGTTGCAATATATTTCTCTGCTTTTTGAGAAAAGACTTCTACAGAGCCAGTCAGAATAATATAAAATGAATCGCCAGGGTCATTTTCTTGACAAACAGCCTGTCCGTTTGGATACAGTTGTCGATATCCGTACTCAATCAATTGACGCAGTTCTAAATCCGTACACGACTCAAAGAAAGTGACTCTCCGCAACAAATCGCGCAGCGTCCAATTATCGGGGGATTTGGGAAGAACTTTGGGGTTGGGTGTGATAGTACTATTGTGCGAATTGACTTTGCCATTAGGAACATCTGTCGCGCTGGTTTTATGAAACCGATGCGTTATTTCTTCTAAATTGCGAATGTGGATATCCCTCTGGGGAAAAGGAATCTCGATTCCCCGGTCGCGAAATTCATTCTCAATCGCAAAGTTTAAAGAACTTTTGATGGGATCGCTACCCTGCGGTCGATCGATCCAAACTAATAGCTCAAAATTTAAAGAACTTTCCCCAAAATTTTTAAACCAAACTTTAGGAGCAGGAGAAGATAAAACGCCTGGTTCCATTCGAGCAGCCGCTAAAAGTGCTTCTGTGACTAAGATGGGTTCGCTCCCATAGGCAACTCCAATCGGGATATGGATGCGACACTTGGGGTCTTTATAAGTCCAGTTAATAATATGGTTTTCTACAAATCGAACATTGGGAACGATGACAAAAACGCCATCCAGTGTCCGAACAATCGTAGAACGAATAGAAATATTTTCTACAGTTCCTAACAGACCGTCAACTTCAATAAAATCTCCGGCTCTAATCGGTTGTTCAAAAAGTAGCGTCAATCCGCTGATAAAGTTGCTGGATAAATTCTGTAATCCGAAGCCCAACCCAATTCCAATCACTCCAGCGAATACCGTTAGAGAACTCAGGTTGATGCCTGCTGTTTGCAGGACAATCATAAATCCGAAACCGGCTAAAAGGTAGCCGATGACCGCTGCGATCGCTTCTCGCGTTCCTCGATCCAATTTCACCCGCACCAGAATTTTCCGCTTAATCCACTCGCTGGTAGCGCGAGAAGCAATAAAGACAGCGATCGCTAACAAAATCAGTTGGACAATCGAACCGAGGGAAAGACGGGTGTTGCCGATTTCAAAAACCGGGGTTGTAAATAGCTGGGATAAGCCAGCAAATATTTCCCCTGTCTCTTTGACTATCCAATCCATGATTTACTCAACCTGAAGCAGGAACTCTCACGCACTTTGTCCATCACAGCCTCGATTTTTACGAAATGTCAAGGTTTTACCTGGGAAGTCTGCTCATTTTCGCGGTTTCTGCTTTGAGAGGCTCTACGAGGAAATGCCTACTGGATGGGCTGCTGCTGCGCTTAGGTGCTACTACGGTGTTCCCACCCTCTTCCTAGAGTTTCTCGGTGATGGCGGCAAGCAAGAGCCTCCTGAGAGCGTTCTTAGGCGAGGTCTCCTCACCTTGGAAACGAGAAATCACTGGTTTGAGCAGAATGAATCGCGGTCAGTATGATGGGAGAGGATGTAAAGAAATGTAAAGGAATATGCAAGATAAAGTCGTTGTCATCGTTGGTGCTACCGGCGGCATTGGTTCTGTCTTAACTCGCAAACTAGCACCGATGGGGGCGCGGTTGGTACTAGCGGCAAGAGATAGCAGTCGGTTGGAAAACTTGGCATCTGGACTCCCTCAAGTCTTAACCGTACCGACAGATATTACTAAACCGCAGCAAGTGGAGACGCTAATGGAAAAAGCGATCGCCCACTTTGGTCAAATTGATGTTTTAGTCAATGCGGCGGGCGCTGGCGTCATGAAGCAGTACAACCAGTTAGAACCCGCAGATTTAGACGCCATGCTCGACGTGAACTTAAAAGGCAGCTTCTACACCTGTCAGGCAGCTGCGGAGGCGATGAAGGAGCAGAAAAGCGGTCATATCTGCAATGTGGTGGGGATTCTGGGCAAGCACTCAATGGCGATGGCATCGGCTTACTGTGCCTCCAAGTTTGGCGTCGTCGGTTTCAGCAAGTGTATGGCAGATGAGCTGAAGCGCTTCGGCATCAAGTTCACCCTGTTCTATTTTGGCGGCGTTGATTCTCCTTTTTGGGACAATGTCAGCCTAAAAGTCGATCGAAAAAAGATGCTTAGCCCTGAAACTGCTGCTGATGCAATTCTGTTCGCGCTCAGCGCCGATCCGCAAGCGGTGCCGATGGAAATTAATATTCAACCAGAAAGCCACCTGTTTTTCTAAATCGTCATTGCGAACTGAGTACACCACGGATAAAATTTGCTGTTTTTTTACTGACTCTGTGCTGCTTTGCCATCTCCCACTCGGTTCTCAACAGGGCAGGGAAACCTAATGCCTAAAGCACTCAGCGCTTTATCAAAGGAGGGATTCTTTCTCAAGAATGACCTGTAAATGCCAGGAAGAGGGCAAAATTTACACTCAGGTAGAGCTGCTCAGACTGGATAAACCATGAAAATTGACCACGTTCACTTCTATGTTGAAGATGCCAAAGCGTCGCGCGACTGGTTTGTGCTACTGCTAGGGTTTCAAGCAGTAGCCGCTGAGGTAAGCAACCACACTCGCACGGAAGTGGTCAAAAGCGGCTCAGTTTATTTTTTGCTGTCTTCACCCCTGACATCGGCGAGTCCCGTTGCTCAGTTTCTGCACCAACATCCTCCTGGCGTTGCTGACATCGCTTTTAGCGTTCCAGACGTGGAAGAGGTGATGACGAAGGCGGTCAATGGAGGCGCTAAGGTGTTGCAACCCATCCAAGAACAGCAACAGGGTAAGGTCTTGCTGAAGTGGGGCAAGATTGCCGCCTGGGGTTCTCTGAGTCATACCTTGATAGAAAGGCAACCGACTAGGCTTGTTAAGCGCCAAAATAGAGCTTTGATTTCGACTTTTCCCCAGCTTGGCTGGGATGGAGAGAAAGTTTTATTAGATGATGATTCCGCGCGGTTAGATGGCAGTAGCCACGATCGGGTCACGTTTGGCAGCATCGATCATGTGGTACTGAATGTTGCTGCTGGGGACTTGGAGCAGGCAGTTGGCTGGTATGAAAAGACGCTAGCGTTTATACCGCAGCAGTCGTTTGCGATTCAAACCGAGCGTTCGGGACTGCACAGTAAGGTGATGCTTCATCCGGATGGTTGGGTCAAGTTACCGATTAATCAACCCGCATCTGCAAATTCCCAAATTCAGGAATTTTTGGAGGTGAATCGGGGACCAGGAGTTCAGCATATTGCTTTGCAAACGCCCAATATTGTGAATGCGATCGCCTATCTCCGTCAACGCGGTCTACCCTTTCTGCAAGTTCCCCGCACCTACTACACGCAACTGCTTCACCGGCAAGGACTTCAGCTATCGGAGGCTGAAGTTCAGGAAATTGCGGTGCAACAAATTTTGGTGGATTGGGAGGAAAACTCTCCCGAAGCGTTGCTACTGCAAATCTTCACTCAACCGATTTTTGAACAACCTACTTTCTTCTTTGAGTTAATTGAGCGCCGCTTACAGGCACGGGGTTTTGGGGAAGGCAACTTTCGCGCTCTTTTTGAAGCGATTGAACGAGAGCAGATGAAGCGAGGTAGCCTGTATTGAGGAACCTATCGGCAGGCAGGTAAAAAAGGGGTAATTTGTGATTAATCTTAATCATATAGATTAACCCCTGCGTCTAAAAATGTTAAGAATTATCAGTGACTTCGACGGCCCAATTATGGACGTTTCGGAGCGATATTACCAAGTTTACCAGTTTTGTTTGGAACAGACGCGGCGGGAAGACCAGTCAGTGCGTCAGATGTCTAAGGAGGAGTTTTGGGGTTTGAAGCGATCGCGCGTCCCAGAACGACAAATCGGCATCCTTTCCGGTCTCGATGAAGAGCAAGCCCAAGCATTTGCGGCACTGCGGCGTCAAACCGTGCATACCATGCCCTATCTAGTTTATGACGCCCTGGCACCCGGAGCCGTTGACGCCCTGGAAAAAGTACAGGAAGCAGGCGTCGATTTGGTCGTACTAACCATGCGCCGTCAACGAGAGTTAGATTACGCTTTCGGTCGTTACGACTTAGCGCGATTTTTCCCAGAGAATCGGTGCTACCACCTGGCGAACGACTACGTGAAGACTCGTGACATCGACGACAAACCGCTGCTGATGGAACGCGCGATCGCGGAACTTCCTCCCGCCTCTGAGGTGTGGATGATCGGGGATACCGAGGCTGATATAATTGCCGCAAAAAACCACGGCGTTAAGGTCATCGGGGTTTTGTGCGGGATACGCGATCGCGCTCAGCTTGAGCAATACCAGCCAGACTTGATCGTAAACAACCTTGGTGAAGCCGTAGATTTCGTGTTGAGTCAGCCGCTGCCTGAAGAATTAAACATAAAAAATGAAAAATTAAAAATTCTCTAATTAACTCTTAATTTTTCATGTTTAATTCTTAGCTTTAGCGCAGAAAGCTACTAACCAGCCAGAGAATAATAAACGTCACCACCGTGACGAATTTATCTGGCGTCAATCCGATATTGGAAATTTGCGTCATCAGCACATTATCGAGCAGCGTTCCCAATCCAATTCCAACGAACAACCCCAGCAGCGTCAGCAGGAAAGCGCGACCAAATTTCCGCTCTTTGCGATTGACCAAAAATAAAGTTAATCCAGCCCCTAACGCCATATTCAATGGCAGCATCGAATCATTGGTGCCTGGATAGGCTGTAATGGCGCTTAATGCCAAGAACAAACCGCTAGGCCACGCCACCTCCTGTAAGCTGGGCGTATCAATCAGATTTTGCAACCAAGCTGGGGAACGGTTGACCGGCACAGGAGTAAAAGTGGGAGGAGGCGCGATCGCCCGCTCTGGGAACCGAATCCGTTCCGGAACCTTAATTTTTCCCTCTTGGCGCATCCTCAGACGTTCCATTAAAATCGCATCGTAGGCCGTCTCCATCGCTTCCAGAAGCTCCTTCTCGCCATGATGCTCTTGAAGAAGGCGCTTGCGGGTCTCCTGAATTTCCTCAAAAGTTGCGTCTTCTGACAGTCCAAGCTTTTCGTAGGGATTTTGCTCGCTCATCCAAAACCTCCCAGAGATCTATTATTTTTAGCAGTCTTCATCGACTCAATCGTTTCTGGCAATCTAGCTCCCTATCTACACTGCCAGTTCCTCAGGCTAGAAGAAAGTATCGTTAGCCAGCCGTTCTAACCTATGTAACCTAAAACTCCCTAATTCCCGTTGCGAAAAGAAGATCTCCGACCCCATGAGAGCGCGATTGGAATACTTTCACGCTGATTGGAGAAGGTGCTACGGCTCTTGAAGGATGGAATGGTCATAAATTACTACATTTGGCAAAGTATCTATACATTTCCCGTGAAGTTTTGTCATACTGGTTTTTTGTTCAAAGCCGTTCAAGTCCTTGAAATCACTGCCTAATCGCAGTTGACCCTTAGCCTTGAGTGCCTACATTCATCCTATCCTCCAAGTTAGTTTAGCTTGATCCTTGAACACAAGCGCTTCTCTCGAAAGACACTTTTATTCGTTTACCAGCTAACCGTCAGATGATTTATCCGGATTCGCTCGGCAAATTTAATTTTTTTAGACAAAAAAGACTTACAACAAACCGCCAGACTGCCCATCGTGGAGACTTGACGATTACGAGATATTTTCACTAACTGGGGAGAGCGACGATAATTGTCTAAAATGCTCATTACGTCATTAAGCTTGGGAATATTAATAAGGTAAGGAAGCGATTTTTCGCCTTCCAAAGCGCTTATTTCCCCGACTCGACCTGTTTGCTTAAAATACCGCTGTCCGTTAATCATAATCCAGTTCTTAGTGGAAAGTTATGGTCCTGGCTTCCGCAACTCACAAGATTCTTGTCGTGGATGACGATCCGGCCATCCGGAATCTCATCTATCGCTTCTTAAGTCAGCAAAATTATCAAATGGAGTCTGCTGAAGACGGCAAGACCGCCCGCGCCGTGTTTGATCAATTCAACCCAAACCTGGTGATTCTGGACGTGAATTTGCCTGACGCGAATGGCTATCAACTCTGCAAAGAATTGCAAAGCCGCACCGACGTATTAGTACTGCTGCTAACGAGTCGCGCCGACGAAAACGATAAAATCCACGGCTTCTCCCAGGGTGCGGATGACTACATTACCAAGCCTTTTAGCTTGGGAGAGTTAGGCGTCCGCGTCGGGGCGCTTTTAAAGCGCCATCGGCCCCTGAAAGTCGCCGAACAGCAACGCCTCATCTTTGACAAACTGGTGATTGATCCAGTGCGTCGAGAGGTGAATCTGAGCGATCAACCAGTACCTCTGACCGCCTTAGAATTTAATTTGTTGCATTTCTTGGCGAGTCATCCCGGTCGGGTTTGGCGTCGAGCCGAGTTAATCAAAGAAGTTTGGGCTTCTGACTACATTGGAGACCCACGGGTTGTTGACGTTCATATCGGGCAGATTCGCAAGAAGATAGAAATCGATTCTACTCAGCCTGAGTTAATTCAAACAGTTCGGGGCGTCGGTTACAAATTTGAAGTTCCGGGTAAACCCGAACTCAATGGCAAAGCGGAGCGCTGAAACGAATGGTTCAAGAACATCAAAGCCTCAAATCATAGTTTTTGCTAAGGAAAAAACGCTTGAGTTCTTTTTTGATGCCACGCAAGTGTCCGGAGAATGCCAATCGGTACGCTATCCTACCCCCTCTCATCCTGCTAAGTCTGGTTATGAGTTTTCTGCTGGGGGCTTGCAGTGCCCCAGCTATTTCCCCAAAGGCATCTGAATCTACATCTACCACGCTGACTGTTGCTGCTGCTGCTTCGTTGAGCGAAGCTTTTACAGAGATTGCCACATCCTTTCAAGCTCAGCTTCCTACCTTTACCGTTCACTTTAATTTTGCCGCTTCTGGTTTCTTGCAAAAGCAAATCGAACGGGGTGCCCCCATTGATGTATTCGCGAGTGCAGCAGCTCGACCGATGGATGCTTTAGAAACGCAGAATTTGTTGCTTCCCCAAACTCGCAAGACGTTTGCTCGTAATCAATTAGTCCTGGTGGCAACTACTGCTCAAACCCCTTGGCTGAAGAAACTATCTGACTTAAGGGATAGTCGTCTGAAACGTTTAGCAATCGGTAATCCAGCTACAGTGCCAGCGGGAGAGTACGCAAAAATAGCTCTCGAAAAAGAAAATCTTTATACCAAACTGGAAAAAGAAAAAAAGTTAGTCTTTGGTGACAATGTGCGTCAAGTTTTGACTTATGTGGAGCAGGGAAATGTTGACGCCGCCCTTGTCTATGCAACGGATGCGGCGATATCGAAGAAAGTGAAGGCGATCGCCCGAATTTCCCTTGAATCAACTCGACCTATCCGCTATTGGATAGCGGTTGTCAAGCAAAGTCAAAATTCCCAGCAGGCAAAAGAATTCATCAACTTTGTTACTAGTAACAGAGGGCAGCAGATATTGCAGAAATATGGCTTTCTACCAGTCGCTGACAATTAGCGTCTACCCCCTTTCCTGTTCTATAGCAATTCTCTATTGGATGCACTACGGTTTAACCCCACTCCTGCCCTCTCCCAGCGAACGGGGAGGGGTTCGATATCCCCTCTCGGTTCATAAAAGGGGGTCGGGGGTGAGGTTCCTGTATATTCCACTAAGAGTGAGAATCGCTAGCGTGGCAACGAGAATTGCCAGTTTTAGCTGTGTTGCGATGAGCTAGTTGCGGGATTCTCTGACTTTCCGTTTGCTACTTTCTCTGAGTCAGCCTGGGGAAGTGTCTTGACAGCTTGTTCTATCTGCTCTGCTTCCTGCTTGAACTCAGTTTCAAATTCTCTGGATGCTTCCTGGAAGCCGCGAATTGCCTTGCCCATACTGCGACCAATTTCTGGCAACTTTTTAGGACCAAAAATCAAAAGAGCCACAACCATAATCAGCGCCATTTCCGGCAGACCGATGCCAAAGATATTCATAGGATTTTTCGTGCAAAAGGTTAACTTTAGTATAGAACCGACAAAAAAACCCGGTCTAGCCGGGAAAGCATCAGTGTTTTTTAATCGTGGCGTTATGTAAAGCCCAAGGACTTCGCGCCAGATTACAGTCGATTAACGCCCTAGGCTTTTCCAATCGACATCAACACCCTCAACGAGGAGTGAGGAATTGTAAAGTTGCAGAATAATCAGTAAAAAGACCAAAAATAGCACCATAAAGACGCCCATCAATGGCGTAGTGCCCCACCCCGGAGATACTTTCCCATATTCAGAGTTAAGGGGTTTGAGGACATCTCCTAACCAAGTCCGTTGTGCCATAGCTTTCCTAGGATCAATCTCGACAGAAGTTTTTAACGTTTTGTAATATTGTATAGGAACTGCTCTCATAAATTATCTCACCTATGGAACCCGCAACAGTTCTTAGCATTTCTATCGCTACCTTTCTCGTCGCTATCACTGGTTTCACCATCTACACTGCGTTCGGGCCTCCTTCTAAGGAATTGAGCGATCCGTTTGAAGATCACGAAGACTAAAGCTTTCTGACGACTGACCCGTGTAGGGCGATCGCTCTCCTAAGGGGTAGGCGCAACTACACAAGATTGTCCTAATTGGGCGCTGATGATGCGCCAAGCCTGGAGTCGTTTGCATCCAGGTTTGGCTGCGGTGTCCGGTACGATTTGAGCCTTCTCGGTAGCAAAATCCTGCTTGTAGGCTGTGATGCGAGCGTTCATCTAGGTAGCGATCGCTTGACTCTGGATTCCCCCCAGGGGGGAATCCGCCCAATTGTAACTTTGATTACATTCTCCCTTAAAATTTATTGATATCTATACATTTAAGCTTTCAAAGTTCATCCAACAAATATTGATAGCTATCGGGTAAAAAAAATTAATAGCTTCTAGGGTTCCGGTTTAAGCCTGAAGATTTAAACGGCTGGTCCGAGAGAAGCGAATCAGTCATAGAGTGTTTTTAGAAATTGAAACACGGACTGGTTACACGGCGGGAGAAAAGCCCGGGAGGTACATAGCAGAAGCTTATCTGTTATGGCTTACCCGGGCTATTGTTTTTGCAAGTCTTCTTTGACTTGGGAGAAAAAATAGAGCTTTTAGACTGACGAAACATCCCATTTTTCCAAACATGACTGACATAAATTCTCAAAACTCGAATTCGGATTTTCAGCCGCCGTCTACTGAAGCGAGTCGCGCCTTAGAGAAAGAAACCCATCTGCCAATGACAGGCTGGCAACAGGAGGTTGCAAAAGGGTTAGAGTTTGGATTAGAGGCAGCAGAAAGTATACGCGATCGCTCTATTTCTACCTTCTCTCGCGGCGAACTTCCCCACTACGCAGGCATTAACACCTTCTTGAAAGCACCTTATATAGAAGATGTGCGAAAAGTGGGTGAATACGATGTGGCAATTGTAGGCGTACCGCACGATTCTGGCACCACCTACCGACCTGGAACCCGGTTTGGTCCCCAAGGAATTCGGCGGATTTCGGCTTTGTATACCCCCTATAACTTTGAACTAGGCGTTGATTTGCGAGAGCAAATTACCCTGTGTGATGTCGGAGATATTTTCACAATTCCGGGAAACAACGAAAAGTCATTTGACCAAATTTCTAAAGGAATTGCTCACATCTTTAGTTCCGGAGCTTTCCCAATTATTTTGGGAGGCGATCATTCAATTGGCTATCCCACAGTACGGGGAGTTTGCCGCCATTTAGGCGATAAAAAACTGGGGATTATTCACTTCGATCGCCACGTCGATACCCAGGAAACAGACCTCGATGAGCGCATGCACACCTGCCCTTGGTTCCATGCCACAAACATCAAAAATGCCAATCCAAAAAACCTCGTGCAATTAGGAATCGGCGGCTGGCAAGTGCCGCGTCAGGGTGTGAAAGTTTGTCGAGAACGAGCCACAAATATTCTGACAGTTACAGACATCACAGAAATGGGTTTGGATGCAGCGGTAAACTTCGCTCTAGAAAGAGCTTTAGACGGAACCGACTGCGTTTATATCAGCTTTGATATTGACTGCATTGATGCCGGTTTTGTCCCAGGAACGGGTTGGCCTGAACCAGGTGGATTATTACCCCGCGAGGCTCTTTATATGCTGGGAAAAATTGTTCAGAAAGCACCCGTTTGCGGGCTTGAGGTGGTGGAAGTGTCGCCCCCTTACGACATCAGCGACATGACATCTTTGATGGCAACGCGAGTGATTTGCGACACGATGGCGCATCTAGTGCTGTCAGGACAGTTACCTCGAAAAGAAAAAGCTGCATACATTCACCCCTACGCCCAACCAGAATTAGTTGAAGAGTGGAGTTGAGCTTTGCACGAAACTGATATGACAAAGGCGCTCATTTTCACAGTAAAAGACTGGTGGGAATCCCAAACCGAGCGCCCCCAGATTACCCAGATTCACTTAATTGTTGGTAAGTTCACTTGTGTCGAACCTGTCAGTCTAAAATTTGCTTTTGAAGTACAGACTGGCAACACCTTTTTAGAAGGGGTAGAACTGGTAATTCAGGAAACACCGCTGATTGCCTTTTGTCACCGCTGCCAACAAGAATATGCACCCCAAGTTGGATTGCAATACGGCTGCCCTGAGTGTGACTCACCGATGGAGGATATTCGCTCAGGTAGAGAACTAAAAATTGACCGAATTGAGTATAGTTTTGACGAAGTACAGAAAAACGCTTATGCATCAAACATTTGACGCTGCATTAGGAATTAACTTGCTCCATGCTAATCAGAAAGGAGCCGATCATAATCGGGCGCATTTCGATAAGTGGGGGATTACTTGTTTCAATATTATGAGTAGTCCTGGGGCGGGTAAAACAGCACTGTTAGAGCGATCGCTTGCGGTTTTGACGGATGATTTAAAAATCGCCGTAATTGAAGGGGATATGACGACGGAGTTGGATGCCGACCGTTTGCGTCAATCTGGAGTCCCTGTAATTGCAATTAATACGGGGCGTTCCTGCCACTTGGATTCCAAGATGGTAGCTGGAGGAATTCATCAACTAGAACACCAATATAATCCTTCGGATTTTGATTTAGTGCTAGTTGAAAATGTCGGTAATTTAGTTTGTCCTGCTGAGTTTGAAGTAGGAGAACACGTTAAAGTTGCTTTGTTGAGCGTGACTGAAGGAGAAGATAAACCCCTCAAGTATCCGGTGATGTTTCAAGAAGCGGATTGTTTATTAATTACCAAGATCGATTTGGCTCCTTATCTCGATATTGATATTAATCGGATTGCAGCCAACGTCCGTCAGATGAACCCTCATGTCACAATTATTGCGGTTTCTGCCAAGACGGGTGAGGGATTAGAAAATTGGTTTGATTGGGTAAAGTCGCAAGTTTTAAATCAACGTTCATCTGCTGCGGCAACAGAAATGCTACCCGCCTAATGAGCCTGCTAGTAAAGAGTGAGACTCAATGAAGACCCGCCAGTTACTTTCTCTATTCTCGGTCTTTTTGCTCAGCCTCGTCATTACGGTTAGTTGTGCTAACCCCCAGCAAACCGCTACATCCTCAAAAACTGAAACAATCCAAATGGGTTTCAGTGTCTGGCCTGGGTGGTTGCCCTGGCAGGTGGCTCAGGAAGAAAAGCTGTTTGACGCGAACAAAGTTAATGTGAATTTGAAGTGGTTCGATGGCTATTTAGATTCCATTAACGCCCTCAATGCTGGTCAGCTCAGCGCGAATACCCAAACCTTGAATGACACGATCAGCTCAGTGGCTGCTGGTTCCGATCAAGTGATTGTATTGGTTAATGACAATTCAACAGGCAACGATAAAATTATTGTTCGGGAAGGTATCAATAGTATTGCCGACCTCAAAGGCAAAAAAGTCGCTGCTGAAGAAGGAACCGTCGATCATTTCCTGTTACTTCTAGGACTGAAGAAAGCGGGTTTAACCCAAGCTGATATTACTTTTCAACCCTTAGAAACCGGCGCAGCCGCAGCTGCTTTTGTTGCGGGTCAAGTGGATGCAGTTGGAGTTTTTGCACCATTTACCAGCAAGGCGCTAGAACGTGCTGGAAGTAAAGAATTATTCAGTTCTAAAGACTTTCCAGGAGCAATTCCCGATCATTTAACTGTCAGCCGAAAACTGATTAACGAACGTCCTCAAGACGTGCAAGCTTTGGTCAATACATGGTTCGATACCTTGGCGTTTATCCGCACCAATCCTGACAAAGCTTACGCCGCGATGGCAAAACGGGCTGGGGTCACGGTTGAGGAATACAAGAAATACGAAGCCGGGACTAAAATCTTTACCATTGAAGATAACTTGAAAGCATTTAGTCCCGGTAACGACATGACTTCTTTGGGTTACGCCGCCCAAGAGATTAGCAAATTTTTAGTTGAGGCTAAATTAGCTAAACAGGCTCCGAATCTCACCCAAATATTTGACGATCAGTTTATCAAAGCCTACGCGGCAAAGCAAAAATCATGAACCGCTACGCTGAAGATTTGCCGAAAAATAATTCCGATCGTCCTCGCAAAATGTTATCGCCTAGCGTCTTCTGGCGGATTGGCGAGGATATTCCTAAAAAATTGGCATGGACTTTAATGGTTCTGTCAATTTGTATCCCGGTTGCTCTTTGGTGGATAGTCTCCAACGCTGGGATAGTCGCGCCTTTATTTTTGCCGACTCCCGCTCAAGTTTGGGGCGCTTTTCAGAGGCTTTTAGCAACTGGCGATTTGCAAAAAGATATTGCCTACAGTCTATTTCGCGTTCTGAGTGGCTTTTTTTTGGCGGCGCTGATTTCAATTCCCTTAGGGACACTGATGGGAACTTTTCCCAGCATTCGGGCGCTGATGGAACCGATTATTGGCATTGTGCGTTATATGCCAGCACCGGCTTTCATTCCCTTACTAATTTTGTATTTTGGTCTGGGAGAAGAACCTAAGATTCTGCTGATTTTTATCGGAACGCTATTTTTTAATACGCTCATGGTGATGGATGCGGTGAAGTTTGTACCTAAAGAGTTATTGGAAACTTCCTACACCTTGGGCGGTCAGAGAAAGCAAGTTTTATTGCAAGTAATTTTACCCTTTATTCTGCCGAGTATCATTGATGCGGGTCGCGTCAATATGGCAGCTTCTTGGAACTTAGTCATCGTTTCTGAGTTAGTGGCAGCGACAGAAGGCTTGGGCCGCAGAATTAGTGTTGCACAAAGATTTCTCAAGACTGATGAAATTTTTGCGGGGCTGATTGTAATTGGCTTGATTGGTCTGACAATCGATCTTTTGTTTCGATTGTTACTGCGCGTGTCTTGTAAGTGGGCTAATGATTAAAAAAAGGAATGGTCAGTAGGCTTTAGTGCTTAGTGATTAGGTTGTTGCTACTGACTAATACCTCTTACATCGGGCAATTCAATCTAAAACTCAAAATTATCACTCATTATGCATTTGCACGTTTCTCAACTCCATAAACAATTCAAAACCCGACGCGGTTCGCTTGTTGCTCTCAAAGATATCAATTTGCATATTGAAGAGGGAGAATGCATCTGTGCAGTGGGTGCTTCGGGTTCTGGTAAGTCAACGTTGCTGCGGTTGATTGCTGGGCTGGATACTCCCACGGCGGGGGAAGTTTTGGTCGATGGGGTGCGCGTGACGGGGCCTGGGCCTGACCGGGGTATGGTGTTCCAGAGCTATACGCTGTATCCGTGGATGACTGTTGCAGATAACGTGGGATTTGGTTTAAAGCTGCAAGGTGTCTCTTCGGTAGAACGACGGCGACGGGTGGCTTACTATCTGGATGTGGTGGGGTTGTCTGGGTTTGCCAAGTCACTTCCGAAGGAACTCTCAGGCGGGATGAAGCAACGGGTAGCGATCGCGCGTGCTTTAGCCTCGCAACCGAAAATTTTACTGATGGATGAACCATTTGGGGCGTTGGATGTGCAGACGAAAGAAGCGATGCAGCAATTTTTGCTGCAAGTCTGGCAACGCACACGGACAACAATATTTATGATTACTCACGATGTTGAGGAAGCCGTTTTTCTCTCTCAACGCATCTATGTGCTGAGTTCGCGTCCCGGTACGGTTAAAGAGGAATTGAGTATAAAACTTCCAAGCGATCGCACTTATGACATTAAGTGCGATCCTCTGTTTCAGGATTATAAGGATCGGGTAATGGGACTCCTCCGTGCCGAGGAAGATAAAACTTTATTAAAAAGTAGCTTTCAAGAGTTACCGATGGTGGTTTAAGCAACAAGATTGTTTCATTCTTGTTCCGGAACCTCTCCCCAAACCCCTCTCCGTATCGGAGAGGGGCTTTGAAAATGGCTCCCCTTCCCTTGTAGGGAAGGGGCTGGGGGTTAGGTTTGGGAATATCTCCAAACCGGCTGTAGTGTAGAACTCGCGCATTTTCCCTTAAGTTAAGAAATAGAAAAATTTAAGAGTCCTGGGCAGAAAAAGTAGTATTTCTCAAGATTGCCCCCTAGCACTCTCCCTATGAATCGACCCCTCCGTACCTTGGGTGTGCCCCCGAATGCTTGGGCAGTTGATGCGGAAATTGCTGATATCACGCGCCCTCCTTTAAAACCGCAAGTTATCACCCTAGCCACAGAAACCAAGACGCTACGCCTGGATTTGGCAAAGGCTGCGATTTTGGTGATTGATATGCAGAATGATTTCTGTCATCCAGATGGCTGGCTAGCCCACATTGGCGTAGACGTGACACCCGCCCGAACTCCTATCAACCCGCTTAAAACGCTGTTACCAGAATTGCGAACGGCAAACATTCCGGTGATTTGGGTTAACTGGGGGAACCGCCCCGACTTACTAAATATCAGCGCTAGTGTACGCCATGTCTATAATCCCACCGGCGATGGCGTGGGTTTAGGAGATCCGCTGCCCGCGAATGGTTCGCCAGTGCTGATGGTGGGCAGTTGGGCGGCGGCGGTGGTGGATGAATTGGAACCAAACCCCGAAGATATCCGCGTCGATAAGTACCGGATGAGCGGTTTTTGGGATACACCTCTCGACAGCATCTTGCGGAACCTGGGAAAAACGACTTTGTTCTTTGCCGGAGTCAATGCAGATCAGTGCGTGATGGCAACACTGCAAGATGCTAACTTTCTCGGCTATGACTGCATTTTGGTGAAGGATGGTACTGCTACCACATCCCCAGAGTATTGCTGGCAAGCCACCCTTTATAACGTAAAACAGTGTTTTGGTTTCGTGGCAGATTCTCAAGCTATCGTAGAAGCAATTAAGTTGGCTAGTCGCTAATGCTAATCGCCAATGGTAACGAACAATTAGCCATTAGCCAAATCGCTCTCTTTTAGAGGAGAAATGCCCGATGGACTCGTCCCGTTGCATGATTCCGATCGTCAAGTCTCCCAGAGACTATCAAGCCTTTCGCATCAGTCCTGAGGATAGCAATCGGTTAGCGATTGTCTTCGATCCGGCAAGCGCTAACGTTTCATTAACTTTTTGTGTAGAAATTTTTGATATTGGTGGGAAAACTCCTCCCAATCGTCACCAAATGGCTGTGGAGATGTTTTTTGTCCTCAAGGGGCAAGGGCTAGCGACTTGCGACGGCAAAACCGTCCCGATTTGCCCTGGAGATAGCTTATTAGTCCCGCCGACGGGGATTCATAAAATTGAAAATACAGGTTGCGATCGCTTGTATACGCTGTGCTTTATGGTTCCCAACGAGGACTTTGTGGAACTGATTCGCAGCGGCGTCCCCGTCGAGTTGGATGAGGAGGATTTAAGAGTTCTGAATCGTTCAGATGCGCTTGTCGCTTGCTAAAGGTTTAAGAGAAAGAAACGGTTTGTCTGCTTAGTTATTAGTTACGAGTTATTAGTGAAGGCGAGATCCCCGACTTCTCGCAGAAGTCGGGGATCTGAACCGCTCGTATCTGATAACTAAACCAGGCTCGTTATCAATACAAATAAATTCAATAAATAGAGAAAGGTACTTATTGTAATTTAAAGTTTAAACTTATCTAAAAACAGTTTCTAGATAAGTTTAAACTTTAAAATCGTTATAGTTTTGCCATGCTTGCCAAAAAACATAAATAGATAAAATCCCTAGCAAGGTGCGAAAGGCTAAACTGACGACTTCATCGGGCAATTTGGGGAGAAACCGCGTACTTATTTGCGCCCCCAAGAAACCACCACATCCTAAAAGAAGTCCTTCAACTAACAAAACATTGCCTCTGAAAGCGTGTCCAATAGTCGCTGATATAGCTGTAATAACGATGACACCTAAACTGGTTTGAATGGCGACTTTGATAGTTTCTCCTAAAAGTAAAATTTGCAGCGGCACCATAATTACACCGCCACCAACCCCAAATAAACCTGCGAGTATCCCAGCGGCGCTGCCAGTGGCAATTCTGGCAAAATTTGGATTGAAGAAGATGTTTGAATTTTTAGGGATGGTATCGTGGCTACCTGGAGTTTTTAGTTCCTGTTCTTCTTCCTGCTTTTTCTTGATTGTTAGCTGCTTGCGTAGTTCAACTAAGTAAATATTTAAAAGTAGCAATAATCCAAAAGCGGCTAGTAGTAAATAGGGACGAAATTGGGTTGCTAAATAAGCACCAATTTGTGCAGTGACTACAGCAGGAAATCCAATGGCAATCACTCTTTTGAAGCTGAATAACCCCATCCGCCAGTTTTGGACACTGCCAGAAATTGCCGTAATTAAAATTGCTAGGCTACTGGTGCCAACGGCTTGCACAGGGGTGTATTGTAAAGCGACTAATAAGGGGACAAGAACCGTACCACCGCCAATGCCTAAAAATCCCGCGAGAATTCCGGCAAACATTCCAGCGATCGCAAAAATCAATAAACTCGTGGTTGTCATAGTAAAAACGCCTGACGATTGAAGTCGCGGCTATACAAACAAAGCCTGCCTACGCAGACTAATAGGGATTGTATCGCTACAACTGTAGCGGCGATAATTGGGTGAGAACCTCGTCTTCTTGACCTGCTGCCCAACTAGCAAAATGCTTGGCTAAGGATGGCACGAATACCAAGGGATTTGAAAATCCGGAGAAGAGATAAGCACCGTCCACGTTATTGAGTGCGCCGACTAAGGGAAGGCGATCGCTACTAAACGCAACCAAGCAGTGATGCCACTTTCCGGGTAGATTCTCTAGTGCTGGTAAGATTTTACCAACCGCAGAACGGAGATGCGCTTCACTTTGGGTCGCATCAATTTTAGCGTCGGGGTTCGCGATCGCGCGGCTAATTTGACCGATGCGTAAACTGCCATCTTTGAACTGAATCGCACCCGCATCTAGAATCGGTGGAACAGGCTCATAATCGGGTTCATCCCAGAAGCGATCGCGTTCAGGGATAGTTGCTTCCGCTTCTAGTTGAAAGCGTTTGATTTCTGCTGGCATCACCGTTGTCTGCAACTGTACATCAACGGGTGGCGTTTCGATGAGTTCGGTATGGGTGAAATACAAACGGATGGGAATCCCCGCAGCTTTGAGTAACTGCCGACTCATGGCACCGGCACAAATAACCGTTTTGGCAGCGTGGTAGGTTGCCGTTGGGGTTTTGACTCCCTGAATCTTTGAGCCTGTGCCGAGTAGTTCCACTACCCGATCGATTTGCACCTCACCCCCAGCGCGGCGAAAAGCTTGAGTGTAACCTTGAGTTATTTTTTCGGGTTCAATGTGACCGTGACGAACCGTTAAAGCAGCAGCGATCGCATCTGGATTGAGTAGCGGTTCTATCTCGCAAGCTTCTGCAACGCTGAGTAACCGAGGCGGAATTGCAAACTCAGCGTAGTTGGCAGCAACTTTCTCCGGATCGTCATCAGTACCAATGGTCAAAATTAAATCTAATTCGCGGAACTGGGTATCGGTGTCTAATTCCTCAGATAAAATGCGGTGACGCTCAATCCCCTCAGCACATAACTGTCGCGTCAACTCAGTCGTCCCTGACCAGTAGGCAATTCCACCATAACTATAGCGAGTGGCACCTTGCAGTGAGGCGTGTTGCTCTAACAAAAGAACCGAAAAGCCTTTGATTGCCAGTTCGTAAGCCAGCGCCGCGCCTGTAATGCCGCCGCCGACAACAATCCAGTCGTAAGTTTTCATCATTGCCATTGGTCATTCCTGCGTCTAATGACGATTTTCCTTCCCCGCGCACATATGCTCTGTAAAGCTCTGTAACCCTAACGAGCCTTGGTTTTGCCTGATTTCTGGAAATGCTTTTCGTCGATTTGAAGAACCAAAAAGCAGGCAGTTGAAGGGTGCTAAGTGCAGATGCCGACAACTCGTCTTCAGTTCAAAGGAAGGTTAACACATGGCATTCGGTCTTCGTAAATTTAATTACAAATATGTTTCAACGCTGGCGCTACTCGGTGCAGGCGCATTTGTATTGTTGAACTCCCAAGCATGGGCGACAGCACTCACTAACAACGCTTCCGGTATTCATGTTTCTAAGACTAACGTAGGCAATACTACCCTCCAAATAGCCGCCCAACCCCAAACCGGCGTCAATCGGCGCGTACAGTTTGCACGGGGGAGAAGCTCTACTACGATTAAGGGAGCGGTGCCCCTAGGCAAAAAAGACATCTATACTTTCAGGGCACGGAAAGGTCAAACAATTATTACAGAAATAACCTGGGAAGGCGATCGCGTAGGTGCCGATAACAACGACGAAGGACTGTCTGGCTTCACCTTCGTTTGGCCTAACGGAGAAGTGATGGAACACCCACAAAATATTTATTTCGAGGCAACGTCAACAGGCGATTATCGGGTTGTGGTTGCACAGCCTTATAAGCTGACCAATTCCAGATATACATTTAAGTTGACGATTGAATAAGGAATCGGGCTTAAATAACGTATAAAGTTCGTGTTCCCTAGGGATATGGTATTGCCATGCCCCTAGGGTATTTTTATAGCCGCCCAGCACAGCCACTCAGCACTCGGTCAGCAGCTAGTAGATAATAAGAAATTTCTATGGAGTTACAAATGCAAAGCTGTCCCTGTTGCTGGAATAAGCGCTTATTTGCGTGGTTGCTATCCAAAGGCAACGCTGGATATGAAAAACTGGTAAGCGATCGCAAGCGCGATCTATTTTCTGACTTGCACGGCGACGTGTTGGAAATTGGCCCCGGAACGGGTGCTAACTTCCCTTATTATCCCAAAGACATTCGCTGGATTGGCATCGAGCCGAACCCGTATATGCATCCTTATCTGCGAAAAGAAGCCGAACGAAATGGCTTAAACAATCCCGATATCCGCAGTATTAGCGCCCAACGACTGGAAGCTGAAGATAACAGTATCGATGCGGTTGTTAGTACCCTTGTCTTGTGTTCGGTGCCGGATTTAACAGCAACTTTCCATGAAATCTTGCGAGTCCTCAAACCCGGCGGGCGCTTCTTGTTTCTCGAACACGTCGCCGCACCCCAAGACACTTTCTTGCGACGGGTACAGGAGGGAGTGCGTCCAGTGTGGAAATTTCTTGCCGATGGTTGCAACCCAGATCGAGAAACTTGGGTAGCATTGGAAAACGCTGGTTTTGACCGCCTCAATTACGAAAAGTTTGAGATCGATTTCCCCATTGTTAGCCCTCAAATCGCCGGTGTCGCGACCAAGTAGCAGGATTGTTTGGGAAAGTAATTGAAGTGCTTGGAGTGCGCTCTTTGTGTAGCCCCAAGTCCGCCTTAAACTCAAGTTCAAGGCTCATCGCTCAAGTCCATTGAAATAAACTAAAATTCTTAGGCAGTCTTCTCTTAGAAGACTTGATTCTGTTAGCCAGGAATTAAGCTCCGGGCGGGTAATGCGACTGGTGAAAGATGTGACAACCAACTTATCGTTAGCGTCGAGCTTAAAGTCGCCTGTAACAAGGTTGAAAGTTTATCCTAGATTGCGTCTGCATATTAGCTTTGCCGACCTTATAGCAAGTCTTTTTTCCTTTCTTTACTTCCCAAACAGAGAGCAAATTATCCGAGAAATTCAACTTGATTGGCTGGGGCGAGAACTTTTAGAAACACAATACGATCGCGTCAAAATTCTCCCTAAGCCTGGATTTAAGCGTAGATGGGACGAAGAAATTGATGAGTGTAGCAAGGTTCTAGTTACGCTTTCAGTCAGAACAGCTCTCGACCTGCTGCTACAGTCATTAAACCTTCCTGCTGGATCGGAAGTCTTGATGAGTAGTGTCAATATTCGGGATATGGTTGAAGTGGTGAAACGGCACGGGTTAGTGCCGATACCCGTTGATATTTCTTTAGATACGCTTGCACCCGATCTCAATTTACTGGAATCTCTGATTTCGGAAAAAAGTAAAGTTTTGATTGTGGCACATTTATTCGGCTCGATTATCGATCTAAAGCCTTATGCCGAACTGTGCAAGAAATACCAGATTTTCTTAGTAGAGGATTGTGCCCAAGCTTTTGCTGGTGACAAATATCACGGTTATCAGGATGCGGATGTAAGTTTATTTAGTTTTGGCCCGATCAAGTCCTGTACCGCGCTTGGGGGAGCGATCGCTATCATTCGAGAGCGATCGCTTGCTCAACAAATGAGAGAGATCGAGCAACAATATCCCTCCAAGAGCGAGCCTTGGTTTTTTAAACGTATCCTTAAGTATTTTTGCTTAAAGCTTTTTTCGATTCCTTGGATATATTACCCTCTACTGGTTTTTCTTAAATACTTGGGAAAGAATCTCGACTCCGCGATCAACTCAATGACACGGGGGTTTTCTCAAGGAGATATTCTGGCAAAAATTAGGTATCGTCCTCCGACTCGGATGCTGGTTCTTTTGAGGCGGAGATTAAGAACCTGCGATACCCAATGGTTTGAAAGGCGGTCAAAAAATGCCCGCAAATTTCTGTCTCTTCTCAAACCCGAAATTCCTTGCCCCGGAAGCCAAACTGAGTACAACTCGTTTTGGGTTGTTCCCATACTGGTTTCAAATCCCCCATCGGTGATGGAAAAGCTTAGAGAGCATGGTTTTGACGCCACTCAAGGAAATACCAGTTTGACCTTTATAGATATAGATATAGATATAGATATAGATATAGATAACGCTTCGTCAGGTGACAAACCAGCGACTGAAGCAGCGGAGAATGCACAACGGCTGATCCAGCATGTGCTTTACCTGCCGGTGTCTGAATCTTTACCGGAAAATGACCTATTGTGTCTTGCACAATTAATCAATTCCCTGAAGTGTGCCCCATGACAGCAAAAATGTCAGGGCGACTAGGCGGACTGAATACGCACATATCCCCAAGCTTGAGGCGGTGGGACTAAATTCGCATGCATCAGGATGCTCCTCCCAAAGCATGATTTTTATTATGAAATTGAAATTATGTCAAGATAATTAAAAAAGATGTTATATTAGTTTACATAGGTTCACACGAGGTTACACATTCATGCGATACACCAATAAAGAAGGGAATACCCTAACCCTCGATGAGTGTATGACTGCCGACAGCTTCTTTATGGAGGCTGATGTGTATGTCGGCGAACCACTAGAGATGCATTTCGACGAAAAACAAGAGCTAAAAGCAGGCAAGAAACCGAAGAAAGCAGTAGCAGCCAATCCAAGCGATCGCACATAAACCGCTCCCTACGAAGGTGTAATGGCTTTACTGTTGCAGAAACTTCAAAAATTAAAGAATTCTGGAAGTGTTACAGAGTGGTTGTTAGAGCGATTGACACCCATAGCAAGATCGGGGGTTTGAAAAAGCTCAACACGGCTAAAACACTTTCCTAAACCGGATATCTCTTCTCTAGACATTAACCTCGGCATACACAACCGAGGTTTTTTCTTGGGATACCCTTTAACTTTTGGGCAACGATAGATCAGAAAGCCCCGTACCCCGACGTTATCAGGGATGGGATTTCTAAAAACTGAATCTCGATAAGGAGATGTATCGGGTTAAGCGCGATCGCTATTAGCAATCGGCGCTGAAATAATACCCTGTGCCTCCAGTACCGCCGCCACCCGGAGAATCAGCGTCTCGTTGTAAGGTGCGGCGATGATTTGCACGCCTAAAGGCATGGCATCGGGGCGATGAATGGGGACAGAGAGAACCGGCAAACCAATAAAAGATAGGGGTTGCGTGAAGAGTCCTAGGTGGGGACGGACTAGCACCTCCTCGCCAGCAATCGCCATTTTTTCTTGTCCAATCGGAGGGGCAATGCAGGGAGTGGTTGGGGCGAGAATGATATCAACCTCGCTGAAGATTTCCCGAACGCGATCGCGGTACCATTGCCGAAATCTTTGCGCCTGAATGTACCAGCTTGCTGGAATGAGGGCACCCGCTAGAAAGCGATCGCGGGTTGCCGGATCGAAATCTTGAGGACGCGATCGCAAGGAAGCTAAATGCAGATTCGACCCTTCACTCGCCGTAATCACATACGCCGCCGCCCTTGCCCGATGGGGTTCCGGGATGGTGACAGTTTCTTGCACGCCTAACGCCCGCGCGACATTAGCAACCGCTTCCAACGCTTCTGGTTCTGCACCTTGGGCAAAATAAACATCCGCCACCGCAATTCGCAACCCCTCAATGCTGCGTTTGAGGTGCGGTAAGCACGGTTCTGGGGGGCGAGTTGTACAAACCGGATCTCTGGCATCAGCCCCTTGCAAGACATCAAAAACGGCAGCTAGGTCGCGTACAGAACGGGCAAACGGCCCAATATGATCGAAGCTACTCGAAAACAATCCCGCGCCTGCTCTGGACAAACGCCCATAAGTCGGCTTGAAGCCGAAAACTCCGCAAAATGCCGCAGGAACGCGGATCGAGCCGTTCGTATCCGAACCCAGCGTCAGCGGCACTAACCCAGATGCCACAGCAGCCGCAGAACCTCCAGAAGAACCTCCGGTAACGCGAGTCAGATCGTGGGGGTTTGCTGATGTACCGTAATGGCTGTTTTCAGTGACAAAGCCGTAAGCGTACTCATCCATATTCAGCGCCCCGACTAGGACGGCACCTGCTTGTTTGAGTTTGGCGACGGCGGTGGCGTCTTGGATCGCTGGAGGATTTTCGGCGTTAATTTTTGCGCCTGCGAGGGTGGTTAAACCCGCGATATCGAAGAGATTTTTAACGGCGAAAGGTACCCCTGCTAAAACACCCGGATCGTCGCCTTGAGCGATCGCGCGATCGATGGTTTCGGCGTCTGCAATTGCCGTCTCAGCCGTAACAGCTGTAAAACAGTTCAGCGTCTGATTCTGGTCGGCAATTCTCGCCAAGGTAGCAGCAACGACGGCTTTTGCTGAAACTTCAGAATTCCGCACGGCATAGGCAATTTGAGTAGCGTCAGGATAGGCTTGGCTCATGGTTGAAACACGGGTGCGGCTTCGATTTCATCGGGCAGAGGAAACTCGTTGACGAGTTGCGCGATCGCAGCAATTTTACTCAGATTCTCCACCACACCTGGATGGTGTTCTGGAGCCAGTGGCAAATCAATTAATTTTGCCATCAAATTGACATATTCTTCAGCGATGTCGTCAGTGGTCATTGCGGAAAAGAGAATGGCTAATGGTGCGGATTACTTGGGCAGATCCCCGATTAGTTCGATGAAAGCATACTAACTTTCGCGGAGGGTTTGCATAAGTTTATTCAGATGCGAACTCTATGCGCCAAGTATTTTTTTGTTTTCATGTCGTTTTTATCAACTGAGTTTAATTTAAATTTTATGAATAAATTTCTAGAGCGATCGCATTGAATGAACGAGATTCGCGTGAATTTAGACACTAAAACCTAAAGATACCGGGAAAAAGTGGCGAGTTGCGATTTTGAGTGCGATCGCTGCTAATCATTGCGAAACCTAACAACTCAATAAATAATCCATAAGGTGAATGCCAAAAAATTGTCATCTACCTTAGGGTTAAAAAAGCCTTGATGAAGGTGCGCTTTGGATTTCGATCTTGAAAGGTTCATGCTGAAAGTAACACGCTCCCAACTCTTGAGCTATGGCGTGGTTGTATTGAGTGTGGTGGTAGCTCTGCTACTGACACTCCTGTTACAGCCACTGATGGGACCGCTCATTTTCCCCTTCTTTTATGCAGCAGTGTCGATTAGTGCCTGGTATGGTGGCATGGTTCCGGGGCTGCTAGCTGCAATTTTATCGGCTTTAGTTACCAATTTCCTCTTCTTAGGGCCGCTCTATTCTTTAAACGTCGCCAGCACGAGCCTTGTAGTGCGACTGGGTGTATTTATTCTTGTGACGTTCCTGATCAGCTCGCTGAACTCAGAACTACACACTGCAAAACAGCGGCTAGAGACGAGTCTGCTGAAGCTACAAGCAAGTGAGAAGCGCTATCGTCGCCTCATCGATACTGCCAACGAAGGCATCTGGACAATCGATACCCAAGGACGGACAGACTACGTCAACCAGCGAATGGCGCAAATGCTGGGATACAGGGTGGAAGAAATCCTGGAACGATCCATTTTCGACTTTGTGGATGAAGCGTCGCGCCAGGAAGCACTGCAAAAAATACTACAACCCAACCCAGACGTCACCGCTCAATATGACTTGCAGTTCCGCCGCAAAGACGGCTCGGATCTCTGGGCAATTGTATGTACCAGTCCAATTTTCAGCGACATGGGGGAATTCCTCGGCACGCTTGCCATGATTACCGATGTCAGCGATCGCAAGCAAGCAGAGTTGGTGCTACAGGAGTCCACCCGTCGCGTTACGAACGTCCTAGAGAGCATCACTGATGCGTTTGTCGCTTTGGATCGCCAGTGGCGGATCACCTATGTAAACCATGAAACAGCGAGGCTCAACGGGCAAAAGCTGGAGGAAATCGTTGGAAAAACTCACTGGGAGCAATGGCCTTGGTCAGTAGGGACGAAAGTTGAGCGAGAATATCGACGGGCAATTACCGAGCAGGTGGCTGTCCATTTCGAGGTGTTCTACGAGCCGTTAAGCATCTGGTTAGAGATCCATGCTTATCCTTCCGAAGACGGGCTGAGCATTTATTACCGGGACATCACCGAGCGCAAGCAAGCGCAGGAGACGCTGGAAAAAAAAGAAAATGAACTCCGCCTGATTACAAATGCCTTGCCAGTCCTGATTGCCTATATCAATTCAGAACAGCGCTATTGCTTTCACAACAAAGCCTATGAAGAATGGTTCGGGGATTCTGGCACGCAAGTGAATGGAAAGCAAGTTCGGGAGGTTCTGGGCGAAGCCGCTTATGAAGCGACTCGTCCGTATATTGAGACAGTCTTGTCAGGAAAACAAGTTACTTACGAAACCAAACTCCCCTATAAAGATGGTGATACCCGCTACATCAGTGCCACTTACATTCCCCAGTTTGACAGTCTTGGGCAAGTTGAAGGATTTGTCGGCTTAGTTAGCGATATCAGCGATCGCAAAGCGGCTGAGGAAGCGCTGCGTCGCTCGGAAGAACGCTTCCGTAGACTGTTCGACTCTAACCTGAGCGGCATTGCCTTCTGGAATTTGGATGGTTTCATCACTGAAGCCAATGACGCTTACCTCCGCTTGGTTGGCTACACCCGCGAAGAATTTACCGAATTGGGAAAAATCAGTTGGAAAAACCTAACGCCCCCAGAGTACCAACACGTAGATGAGCGAGCGATCGCAGAGGTTCTAGCAACGGGAGTTTCCAATATTTACGAGAAAGAGTACGTCCAACGGGACGGCAAGCGAGTGCCGATCGTTCTGGGGATTGCCTTGCTCAACGACTCCCAACAAGAGGGTGTAGCTTTCGTACTGGATATTAGCGATCGCAAACAAGTAGAGGCAGAACGCGCTGTGCTTTTATCCTTGGAGCAAATTGCCCGTGCGGAAGCAGAAGCCGCTAGAGAGCAAGTCTCCAATATTCTCGAAAGCATCACCGACGGCTTTCTCGCCTTCGACCGCGAGTGGCGTTTCACCTACGTCAACCGCGAGGGAGCCAGAACTTTGGGTCGTTCCCCGGAAGAACTTCTGGGCAAGAACTTCTGGGAAGAGTTGCCAGAAGTTGTCAACACCCGCTTCGATCAGATGTACCGGCGGGTAATTGCTGAGCAAGTGCCTCTGGAACTGGAAGACTATTACCCACCATTCGACGCTTGGTTTGTCGTCCGCGCTTACCCTACGGAAACCGGAGGACTATCGCTATACTTCCGCAATATTAGCGATCGCAAGCACGCTGAAGCCGCCTTAAGCGAAAGTGAAGAACGCTTTCGCTTAATGGCAGATACGGCTCCCGTCTTGATTTGGATGTCTGGTTTAGACAAGCTCTGTTACTACTTCAATAAACCCTGGCTGAACTTTACCGGACGGACAACGGAACAAGAGATGGGCAACGGTTGGATGGAAGGAGTTCATCCTGACGATCTCCAATTTTGTTTAGACACTTATGTAAATGCGTTTGATGCTCGTCAAGATTTAAAAATGGAATATCGCCTCAGACGCTTTGATGGGGAGTACCGATGGCTTCTAGATATTGGGATTCCCCGATTTACGCCAGAGGGCATTTTTCTGGGTTATATCGGCTCGTGTATCGATATTAGCGATCGCAAAGAAGCTGAAGCATCGATTCGACAACTCAATGAAAAGTTAGAAAAACGGGTCCAAGAACGGACTGCTCAACTAGAAGCTGCTAATAAAGAACTTGAATCTTTCTCCTACTCGGTTTCCCATGACTTGCGGGCACCACTTCGCCATATTAGCGGTTTCGTGGACTTGCTCCTAAAACGGCTAGGATCAACAACCCTCGATGAAACCAGTCTGCGTTATCTCAAAACGATTGCCCAGACCACTAAACAAGCCGGAGTTCTCGTCGATGAACTGCTCGCCTTTTCCCGCATGGGGCGCACTGAGATGCGCTATGCATCGATTAATATGGATCGGCTGGTTCGAGAAGTCCAACGCGATCTAGAGCCGGAAATCAATAACCGGGCGGTAACTTGGCAACTTGAAAACTTACCTGAAGTCCAAGGCGACCCTTCCATGTTACGGCTGGTACTCCAGAATCTGATGGCGAATGCTATTAAGTACACGCAGACACGCACCCATGCCGAAATAGAAATTGGCAGCACTGACAATGAGTCTGAGGTTGTCTTTTTTATTCGTGATAATGGCGTAGGATTCGATATGCAGTACGTACACAAACTTTTTGGCGTATTTCAGCGCCTGCACAGCCAACAAGAGTTCGAGGGGACTGGCATTGGATTGGCGAACGTCCAGCGAATTATCCATCGTCATGGCGGTCGAACCTGGGCAGAGGGTGCGGTAGAGGGTGGAGCAACTTTCTACTTCTCATTGCCAAAATTGGCAGGAAAAACATGAAAATTAAAAATGCAAAATTAAAAATTAAGAAGAATAAATTTTTTAATTTTTAATTGATACAGGGGGATGAATGAAAGAATTGAAACGAATTTTGCTAGTTGAAGATAGTCCCAACGATGTTGAGTTAACACTCGCAGCGCTAGAGGAAAACCATCTAGCGAATGAAGTGGTGGTCGTGCGCGACGGGGAAGAAGCGCTAGATTATCTCTATCGACGGGGGATTTTTAAGCTGCGGATTGAAGGGAATCCGGTCGTGGTACTGCTAGATCTAAAATTACCCAAAGTGGATGGGCTGGAAGTGCTAGCACAGTTGAAGTCTGACCCTACGATGAAAGTAATCCCAATCGTCATGCTGACTTCTTCACGGGAAGAGCAAGATCTGATTAGGAGTTACGATTTAGGGGTGAATGCTTATGTTGTGAAGCCAGTTGATTTTCATGAATTTGTGAACGCCATCAAGGAAATCGGGCTTTTTTGGGCAATCGTCAATCAGCCACCACCTGGTTCTTTACCCATTGCCTGTACTGTCTAAGCAGGTAGAAGAAATTAAGCATTCATGATGGAGTTTATTCATGAAAACAAGGGATTATAAACGAAAAATTTTTAAGTTATGAGTTTTAAATTTGGAATCAAAAAAAAATCTAATCACTCAAAATCAAAACTTTCGTTTTCAGCTTTAAGCAGTAATGTTGATTTCCACGGTTGCGCTGAATAATCAAAAAAAGGTTTGAGTCCAGTGAAAGTACTGCGTATCCTCCTACTCGAAGACAGTCTGCTAGATACAGAACTCATCTATGCGAATTTAAGCAATGGTGGGATTGACTGCGAGTTGGTGCAAGTAGAGACGCGCACTGACTTTGTTACAGCACTAGAAACAGACTCTTTTGACTTGATTCTCTCAGATTACTCGCTGCCGTCGTTTGATGGCATCTCAGCGCTGAAAATCGCTCGCTCCCTTTGTTGCGACGTGCCATTTATTTTTGTCTCGGCGACGATTGGGGAGGAATTGGCGATTGACACTCTGAAAAACGGTGCCACAGACTACGTGGTGAAGCAACGGCTAGAGCGACTGGTGCCATCAGTCATGCGAGCTTTGCGAGAAAGCCAGGAACGCAGCGATCGCAAAGCTGCCGAACAAGACCTACACAAAAGCCACGAGCGGCTCAAGCTTCTCTCTGAAACGGCAAGCAAGTTACTGTTGAACGATCGACCGCAAGAACTGATCGAAAACCTATTTCAAGAACTTTCTTCTCATCTGGGGCTTGAAGTTTATTTCAACTACTTGGTCGATCGGGAAAAACAACTTCTGCGTTTAAACTGTTGTGGTGGAGTTTCCGAGCAAGTTTCCCAAGAAAGAGAGTGGTTGGATTTGGGTGAAACTGTGTGTGGACGTGTCGCTTTAGAGCGTCACCACTTCGTCGCAGAGAACGTTCAGCAATCCACAGACCCGAAAATAGAAATGGCGCGATCGCTGGGAATGACAGCTTATACTTGTCACCCGTTACTCGCCCACGGTCAGCTCATGGGAACCCTTTCTTTTGGCACCCGCAACCGCATCCGTTTCGAGACGGATGAAATTGAATTGATGAAGGTTGTTTGCGATCAGGTAGCGATCGCATTAGAACGCGCCCAAATGTTAACCCGTCAACGGCAATATACCAGCCGTTTGCAACGCCTCGCAGAGGCATCCGTTTCCATCAACTCAACCCTATCTCTCGACGAAATGCTATCGCTGATTACCGCACAGTCCCGCGAAATCATCGGGACACATCAGTCAGTCACTAGCATCACGGTAGGCGAGAACTGGGAACAGGCGATTAACTCAGTTTCTCTGTCAGATAAGTACGCGCAGTGGCGAGATTACAGTGAAACAACCGATGGTTCTGGCATCTATGCACTGGTCTGTAGCATGAAGCGCCCGATGCGGATGACGCAAGCCGAACTAGAAGCACATCCAGCTTGGCGAGGTTTTGGGAAGGCGGCTGACCAGCACCCACCCATGCGGGGTTGGCTGGCTGTACCGCTGATTGGTCGGAATGGAAAAAATATCGGTTTAATTCAGCTTTCCGACAAATACGACGGGGAATTCACCGAAGAGGATGAAGCCATCCTGGTACAAATGGCTCAGATGGCATCGGCGGCGATTGACAATGCACAGCTTTACCAAGAATCTCAGCAAGCGAATCGCATGAAAGATGAGTTCTTGGCGATACTTTCTCACGAGTTGCGATCGCCGCTCAACCCAATCCTCGGTTGGACGCAACTACTCCGCACCCGAAAGTTTGACCAAGCTACCACTGCTCGTGCGATTGAAACCATCGAGCGCAATGCTAAATTGCAGACACAGCTCATTGATGATTTGCTGGATGTCTCGCGGATCATCCGCGGAAAAGTCGGTCTAAATATCTCCCCAATCAACCTAGTCTCTACCCTTGAGGCAGCTATCGACACGGTGCGTCTGGCGGCTGACGCGAAATCGATTCAGCTTCAGTCTTTCCTCGATCCATCTGTAGGGCTGGTTTCGGGCGATTCCAGCCGCATACAACAAGTTGTTTGGAATTTGCTCTCAAACGCGATTAAGTTTACGCCGGAAGGCGGTCGTGTTGAGATAAGACTGTCAATGGTCAGCGGTCAAAAGTCATTCGCCAACGAACGCGAACTCATGACAAATGAAGGACTCAGGACTTATCGCAACTATGCCCAAATTCAAGTCCTCGACACCGGGAAGGGCATCCGTGCTGACTTTTTGCCCCATGTCTTTGATTACTTCCGACAAGCAGATGGCTCAACGACTCGGAAGCACGGTGGACTGGGACTCGGTTTGGCAATCGTGCATCATTTAGTAGAACTGCACGGTGGGACTGTCTACGCAGAAAGTCCGGGCGAAGGACAGGGAGCAACTTTCACAGTAATATTGCCACTTATCAAGAGTGAGGCGAAAAAACTAACAATGGAAGAAGATGTTTTATTGGGTTCTGAATCCTCCGTCGGCAGCGCTTTACTCGATGGCGTGCGAGTACTGGTTGTGGACGATGATACTGACACGCGGGAATTTCTGACCTTCATGCTAGAACAATATGGCGCTGAAGCGATCGCAGCGGCATCGGCACAAGAAGCATTTGAGCGAATCCCTCAAGTCAGACCGGATGTTCTGGTGAGTGACATTGGGATGCCCGACGAGGATGGCTATTCTTTGCTTGGGAAAGTGCGGAAACTGGATGCCAGCCAAGGAGGAGAGACTCCGGCGATCGCGCTGACTGCCTATGCGAGGGAAGAAGACCGCACGCAGGCTCTCTCGGCAGGCTTTCAGATGCATTTGGCGAAGCCAGTTGAGCCAGATGAATTGGCGAATGTGGTTGCAAAGCTGGCGGCAAGCACTTCAAATCGATAACTGCTAATTCTAATAGATGAATATCAATAGAAATTGTGGTTTGTACAATTGGGTAGTTTTTCGCAGCGATCGCTAGTCTTAACCTTAGAGTTTTTCGTAGCGATCGCGAGTCTTAACCCTTCCAAGGTTAATCAAACTTTTTTTAAATTTAATAAAACTTAATCTTATATTAACGAGGATTTTACCACTTTTAGGTTTGCAACTCAAACCCCCCAGGAAAGTTTTTTGTTTATAGCTTGCTATCTCTTTGGAAGGTTGATCTCTCATTAATAAGAAATTAATTTACTGATATCAAAGCATTTTTATCTATCGGAAATAAACAGTTTGTACTCCTAGCAGAACCAGAGACGATCTCAGTTCAGCCTAGGATACGTTTCTGCAAACTTTGCCTTTTTCAAAGGAATCATCTGCATTGATGACAAGCTGAAATGTCTGTAGCACGAGCTATTTTTTTCGGGCTTCTTATCAGAGTATTAAGCAATTTTAAGCAAAGTGAGTAAGCTAGCCATCAAATAAGCCGGTTGAGAAAATTTAATTGTCTTTATTTGTTTCCCAATCAACTATTAAACCTTTGCTTGATAAAGCGACAATGTTATATCGCCAATCGGTAAACAAACTGCGAAAATTCCTACCAAACCTCCGCTCTTTGCGTCGCTTTGGGATATCTATTCTTCTTTTCTTGGGCATCGTATTGTTTAGCTGGTTCGTGATGGCTCAGCAGCCAGTCACGCTCAACCTGTTGCTGCCTGCCCCAGATGCCCCACCCTTGCAGCGGATGATCAAAGACTTCGAGGCAGAGAATCCAGGCATTCGCATCAACATCGTTGAAGGTCCTAACGCTACAAACTTGGTTGAAGACCTCTATACCTCTGCTTTCATCTTGGGAGAATCTCCTTA
The DNA here is from genome assembly GCF_039961875.1 of Trichocoleus sp. ST-U2. Taxonomy (NCBI): domain Bacteria; kingdom Bacillati; phylum Cyanobacteriota; class Cyanophyceae; order Leptolyngbyales; family Trichocoleusaceae; genus Trichocoleus; species Trichocoleus sp. ST-U2. Next base: position 93,487 of record NZ_JAMPJY010000007.1, read on the forward strand.
TGACCTGGTGGTCATGGATATCATCTGGACGCCAAAATTTGCGGCGGCGGGTTGGCTGCTAGACCTCAGCAACCGGATTTCCCAAGACGAATTGGCAGCATTTTCACCCAATGATGTCGAAGGGGGACGTTACGAAGGCAAGCTGTACCGACTGCCAATTCGTTCTGATGCGGGGATGCTCTACTACCGGAAAGACTTGCTAGCAGAAGCCGGATTGCAGCCACCAGAAACTTTTCAAGATTTGATGGCAGCTTCCAAAACCTTGCAGAAGACAGGAAAGGTAACATGGGGCTACCTCTGGCAAGGTCGCCAATACGAAGGAGCGGTGGCAATGTTTATGGAGGTTCTCGAAGGCGCTGGTGGCTTCTGGGTGAATCCCGACACGTTAGAAGTTGGGTTAGATCGACCGGAATCCTTAAGAGCCATCGAGTTTTTGCGTAGCACCGTTCAGGAGGGTATTGCCCCGCCTGGGGTGACAACCTACCACGAAGAAGATACCCGACGCTTCTTCCAGAACGGTCAGGCAGCGTTTTTAAGAAGTTGGCCTTATGTCTGGCCTTTAGCGAATGAAGAGACTTCGCCCATCAAGGGAAAAATCGGGATTAAACCGATGGTTCACGCCGCCGGTCAAAGTGGGGCGGCTTGCCTAGGCGGGTGGGGTTTTGGAATTTCTAAATCCTCTCGACATCCAGAGGAAGCCTGGAAAGCGATTCAATACTTTACCAGTGAAGAAACACAGCGGCAATTCATATTGAAAGAGGGCTATCTGCCCAGCCGACGGGCATTATTTACAGACCCACAGATTGTCGCTAAATACCCCCACTACCCGCAGATTTTAGAGGTGGTGCAAAAAGCCGTCTTACGTCCGCCGATTGCACAATATGCCCAAGCCTCTGATATTTTGCAACGCTACCTCAGTGCCGCACTCACCAACCGAACGAGTCCGGAAAAAGCAATGCAATCTGCCGCCAATGAAACGCGCCGACTCCTCAACGCGGGTCAAGCGAAACCGTCGGCATAACCAGGCAACCCTGTAAAAGGCAAAAGTCAATCAAAACAATTGCATCATTTGCGGTTTCTTTTGCCTTTTCACCTTGGACTTTTTACTTGTTTAAGAGTTAGTCTTTTGAATTTTTACCTTTGACTTCATGATGAACCTGAATACAATCCGAGGTCGGGAACAACGCACGGGCTGGATCTTACTACTGCCTGCCTTGCTTGTCCTGTTATTGGTCTATGGCTACCCGATTGTCCGGGCATTCTGGTTGAGTTTGTTTACGAAGAACCTAGGAACCGAGTTGCAACCTGTCTTCGTGGGTCTGGATAATTACGGGCGGATGGCGGGGGATGGTCGTTTCTGGCAGAGTTTCTGGACAACAACAGTCTTCACTACCTCAGCCGTCATTATCGAGCTATTACTAGGGCTGGGAATCGCTCTGGTTCTGACTCAGAAATTTCGGGGAAGAAGCTTGGTGCGAACGACAGCTATCTTACCGTGGGCATTACCGACTGCTCTGATCGGTCTTGCCTGGGGTTGGATTTTTAACGACCAGTTTGGCGTTGTCAACGACATCCTCAGACGAGTCGGTCTCATAGAAGGTGGGATTAACTGGCTGGGAGATCCAACGCTGGCATTGATGGCGGTGATTTTTGCCGATGTTTGGAAAACCACGCCGTTTATCAGCATTCTGCTCTTGGCTGGGTTGCAGTCGATTTCGCCTGACCTCTACGAAGCCCATTCGATTGATGGAGCAACTCCTTGGCAAAACTTCACTAGAATTACGCTACCGTTGCTGATGCCGCAAATCTTAATTGCACTGCTATTTCGATTTGCCCAATCTTTCGGGATTTTCGACTTGATTGCGGTGATGACAGGTGGCGGGCCTGGAGGTTCGACGGAAGTGGTCTCGCTGTACATCTACTCCACCGTGATGCGCTACTTAGACTTTGGTTATGGTGCGGCGCTGGTGGTAGTGACCTTTACGTTGCTGATTGTAGCGGTAGCGATCGCTAGTTTCTTGCTCAGTCGCTCTCGTGCCAAAACTTCAGGAGCCGCTTAAGTTATGACTGTCATTCCCCAAGAACGCCCAACCGCTCCAAGCCCAACCAAGGGCAAAAAGTTTTCCTGGAAAAAAATCTTCATGCCCCTGGCAGTTGCCCTGGTAGTAATCTTCTGCCTAGCGCCAGTTTTATGGCAATTGCTGACTTCATTCAAGGTCAATCAGGATATTGCCGCTGTTCCCACGGTCTATTTTCCCACTCGATACACCCTCGCTCACTACGTTGAGTTATTCGTTCGTCGTCCGTTTTGGCGCTACATCTTAAATAGTGCCTTCGTCTCGATTACTTCCACCGCTCTGGCTTTAGCGATTGGGGCACCCGCTGCTTACGCTCTGGCACGATTGCATCTTCGGGGCGGCAAAGTTATCCTCGCTGGTGTCCTCATCATTACTTTATTCCCTGGAATTTTGTTGTTCTTGGGACTGTTAGAAATTGTCCAGGCATTTCGCTTGGGTAACAACTATTTGGCGCTGATAATTCCTTATACCGCCATCAATTTACCGTTGACGATTTTAGTGCTGCGAAGCTTTTTCGAGCAATTGCCAAAAGATTTGGAAGATGCTGCTAAAGTCGATGGCTATAATACGTTCCAAATGCTGACGCAAATCTTACTGCCGATGACGGTTCCAGCTTTGGTAACAACTGGGATTCTCACCTTTATTTTTGCCTGGAACGAGTTTATCTTCGCCCTCACCTTTATTACTCGTGAAGATATGAAGACGATTCCGGTTGGGGCGGCTCAATTAGGCGGTGCGTCGCTATTTGAAATTCCATACGGGCCAATTGCTGCGGCGACGGTCTTGGGAACTTTGCCCCTAGTTTTACTGGTGTTGTTCTTCCAGCGCAAGATTGTCCAAGGTTTAACAGCGGGTGCTGTTAAAGGATAAAGGGATGAATTTTGAGTTTTGAGTGATGAATGAATGAATCACTCAACCTTAAAAATCATCCCTTTTCTCAGACTGAGCCAGAAACCGAGGTAAAAAAAACTTTCAACCTTCAACTTTCTGCAACTTTCAACCTTCAACCTGTTTAAAATCATGGCTAGACTCGAACTCCGAAACTTAAATAAAACCTATAATCCCAAAGTCATCCCGGTCAAAGACGTTAGTTTGAGCGTAGAAGATGGTGAGTTTCTCACGTTACTTGGGCCTTCTGGATGCGGTAAATCTACCATTCTGCGGTTGATTGCAGGTTTGGAAGAACCCACTCGCGGTCGGGTCTCGATCGGGGATAAAGATGTTACAAACTTGCGACCGGGCGATCGCGACATTGCAATGGTATTTCAAAGCTATGCCCTTTATCCTCACATGACCGTATACGAGAATATCGGTTCTGGTCTTAAACTGCAAAAAACACCCTCTGACGAGATTAAACAACGGGTTGCTGAAGCTTCAAGAGTATTGGGATTAGACGAATTAATGAGCCGCAAACCGGGTCAAATGTCTGGCGGACAACGCCAGCGGGTCGCCCTAGCACGGGCTTTGGTACGCCGCCCTCATGTCTTTTTATTAGATGAACCCCTCAGTAACTTGGATGCGCTGTTGCGGGAAAACGTCAGGGCTGAAATTAAGCAATTATTTGAATCTCAACACGTTCCAGTTGTTTACGTCACCCACGACCAGACAGAAGCGATGACGCTTTCTAGCAAAGTCGCTGTTCTCAACAAGGGCGATGTGCAGCAACTTGACCCCCCCGAACGTATTTATAATAATCCGGCAAATCTATTTGTGGCTGGGTTTGTGGGCAGTCCCCAAATGAATTTGTTAACGCTGCCTTGCCAGGGAAATTCCGCCATGCTAGGGAATTTTAGAATCCCGCTGCCGGAAGTTCCAACCGTGCCGCCGCAGATTGTGTTGGGGATTCGTCCGGAAAATGTTCGCATTGCACAACCTGAAGATAGAAACACCGTTCGGGGTCGGGTGTTTTTGGTAGAAAACTTGGGGATGAACAACTTAGTAAGCGTACGGGTTGAGGGTTCTGCTGGCGAACCCACGACAATTCGTACCTTGTTACCGACGGATCGGCGCTGGAGTGGCGAAGATATAACACTGGCATTGCCACTTCAGAATATCCACTGGTTTGATGTGCAGACGGGAGATGCTGTTTTTAGACGACAACCGCTTGCGGTTGGGCGTTAGGAACCCGTAAAGGTTCATTTTGCAATCAGAAAAAATTTTTGTTTGACTCGGTCAAAGAGCCAGGGGATTGTTTCCCTGACTCTTTGCTATGCCCCTACATCTGCGAAGACTCTACAGAGCTTGCCTGTGCTACGCACCAAAACGCGATCGCGTTTCGGTAATGCTCAGAATGGTAACAGGATTAAAACACTTTCTTAAAACACAAAACTGGTGCGGACGGTGCCGACATAAATTAGATCGTTGTTAGCATTGTGTTCGGGATTTGTAATTACAAAGAATCCTGGGGTAATCGCAATATTATCAGTGAGTTGATAGCGGTAAAAGGCTTCTAAATGTAAGGAGGTATCGGGATCTTCGCGCCCAACAACATCATTTTCAATCGCTTTAGGCGGTTGACCAATCACGAATCCGAGCAGATTACCGAGTCCACCGACATCGGGTAAAGCAAAGCTTAAAGCCCACGTAAAGATTTTGGCATCGCTACCTTTATTCGGTTCGGATTCGGCACGAGCATTAATTAACCCCGTCCAGCCAGAAATGTTGAAGTTAGGGGAGACTTGGTAGGAGGCTTGCAATCCATAAGCATTGGTAGAAAGATTCGCACCATTAAAAGGGTCTTCGGCGTTACGACTGCCTTTGCCAGTGACGATGTTATAAGAATGAATATAAGTCAAACCCACACTCAGACTGTCTGTAGGATATAAAGTGACTTGAGCGATCGCGCCGTAACGACCCCCAAATAGACCCGTTTCCGCTTGATTGGTGTTCGATGCGAGATATCCCAAAGACAGCCGCACCGCTCGACTAATGCGATATTCTAAACCAAACCCCGTGCCTCCATTCAGCCCAAATAGCTGCGATTCTCCGGCAAAGTTAGAAACGGCAGCAAGAAGAGAATTGTTGACATAGGGATTGAGGGTAGGCGTAAAATCACCAAAGCCAATCCCGATCAGTCCAAAGTAAACAATCGCTTGTTCTGTCACCGGATACCGATAGAACAGTGCGCCAAGTTGAATGTCATTCTCGTTGTTTCCGGTGAATGAGAGTTTGGCAAAGTTGGTTCCCGTGACTTCTGCAAAGTTAGGCGTATTTTGAGCCGCTAATCGGGTTCTCAACAAGTCTTGACCAGAGAAACTGGTATCTAAATTCAATTCAACTCGGTTGCTGAGGACAACATTCGCATCGACATCCTGGTTGTTGATTTCGCCGCCACCAACTCCACTGACGGCAAACAGGATTTCTCCCCGGAGTCGAGTTGTCGTGGAAAAGCGTTGTTCTTCTAACTGAGTAACGGATGCCTCTAAGTTACCTACACGAGTTAACAAGGTTGCGAGTTCTGGTGCAAATTCGGTTTGTAATCGTTGCAGCGTCGCTAAATCTTCTTGGCTGGCAAGTTCGCCAGTTGAGGTTTGAATGAGTTGATTGATTCGATTGAGACAGGCATTTAACCCGGCGGCAAATTCATAGCGACTGAGTGCGCGGTTGCCTCTAAAGGTGCTATCGGGATAACCTGCAATGCAACCATAGCGCTCGACTAGGGATTCCAGCGCCTGGAATGCCCAGTCTGTCGGCTGCACATCGGAAAGTTGAGTGACGGAAGTGACTTGCTCCATCGAGTCAGCTTCTAGCTCATCTAGGCTGGTTGGCTCCAAGTCGTCAGGGGTTTGCGCTATTGTTGTCGCTTTTTCGCTTAACTCTGTTTCAATAACTGATTCAATAACTGGTGCTTCCGGTAAATTTGTATCGGTAGCGGCACGAGTCGGCTCAGATAGAACGGCAACTGAGCTGACATCTATGCTGACATCTATTGGTGCAAGCTCGGTGCTGTTTGCTCCTGGTGACTCCAGGGTTTCTGGGGTAGATGAGGCAATTGTTTCTAAGGAAGTGGTATTAGGTTCGGTATTGGCAATTTCTGTGGCGATCGCTTCTATAGCAACGGCACGATTGCACAATAGCAAAGCGACACCCCAGATGCCTATACCAAGTCCTAAAGCCCGGAATAGCTTAAACATAGTTCCTCCGCACACCTGTATACACGCTGGTGAAAGCGCTGAGTCGGCAAAGACAACCTGTGAAAAACTCCCTAGTTTTTCAAAATCTTTTGTAGTTAGGTTAAAACTCGGTTGTTCTCAGCTTTGCTCAACCGCGCTTTAAAAATTAATCTGTAGCTTGATTTTATCTATTATTTTCCGATTTTTAGCTGATTTGATGCAGTTATTGACATTCTGTAAACTTAGAAGCGGCGAATGAGAACTGCACAAATCTGAAGGGAATTATTAGGAGCGATCGCTCAAATCTTAAATGAAGGTTTAAAATTATATGTTCAAGGCGGAGCTACTTTTAAAATTCTTTGCTATAAAAAAGATAAGAAAGATAAAGCATCCTTCTTAGGTAGCATTGTTACTTATCATTTTCATGAATAATTGTTGAAGATGATATACGCGATCGCTTTGCCGTAAATGGCTCTCCCTTTAGAAAAGCTTTCCAAGTTCGTGAATCGCATCTACCAGACACTCGCACCCCTAGGAGGTCACAACAATGAAGCGTCTTAAGCAATTGTCTCTGGCATTAATTGCAGGCACTCTTACCTTTGGCGTCGGCGCTTCTGGAGTAAACAATCCATCAGCGCAGGCGATTCAATTTTCAAACGGCAGAAGTTCTTTTGGTGTTCCTTTTCAATTAAGTAATACCAGAACGAGTCAAGCCAGCGTCCGGTTCAGAGGCGCAAGCTATTACTTCACTTTTAACTTACCAAAAACGGCGTCTCAATCTTTAAATCGAGTAACAATTCGTCAAAATGGTGGCAATTTAGTTGAATTCGATTCTGCCAGAACTAAAGCGTTTCTCAATGAGAAACCCAAAGAGAATTGTAAGTTGGGCGAAGTAAAAGTTGACAAAAAAACTCAGGAAGTTGACCTAGTATTCGATCCCCCAATTCAACCCGGTCAAACTGTAACGGTTGCCATTGGACCCTTTGAAAATCCTAGTGTTTCTGGGATTTATAACTTTGGCGTGTCAGCGTTTCCTACAGGCGATAAACCCGAAAAGCAATTTTTAGGTTATGGTCCTTTGCGCTTTTTTGATGCTCGGTAAAGTTTGTATTATCAATAAAGCCAAGCCGCAACCGCTGGGGAGTTTTCTCTAGCGGTTTTTTCGTGAATATTCTTGACAATATAGTGATTCTCGGTTAAGCATGATTTCTCTGTATGGGCGTTGTATTGTAGTGCGGGGATCGTCTGCCGCGATCGCGCCGCTCGAGCTTACTCATAAAGCCTAACTAGCGATGAAAATCCTCTAAAAACCTCAGGAGAAAAAAGTTAAGCACAAACGTTTGTATACGATGAATTCATGGAAGTATAGCGATAGGATTAGATTTCTATTAAGTTAATTTAAAAATCTGGAAATTGTATAAGTTTGTAGCAAATAATACTAAATGAAAGGGTAGCAACCACAAACAGATTTGGCTGTGCAGGATACTCCGAGAGCCAAAATCCCCTTGCTATGATGAGAGCTTATTTCCAATTCCCTGCGTAGATTGCCCTAGACGACATCTTGAGTGCATCTTGTGAGCTATTTATGGAAAACCCAAAAAAAGTATCTTCGCATAAGCATATTGTTTTAACATCCCATCCCGGTAAATCGGGTAAAAAATCCGTTTCCGTTCATTGGGGAGAAAGCGATCCGATTAAACGAGGACCCATTATTGGGACATTAGCGAACCCAAATCAACGGAATGCAATTGGCACGCATTCGGGATCTTATGCCGTTTATCGGGCACTTGCGATCGCATCTGGCGCACTCCAGGCAAATCACCGCGCCGATTTAACCAATACCTCTCCGGTTGTCCACATTGGGCCATATCCCAGTTGGGCAGATGCGAACAAAATTGTCTCACTCGATCCATTTGGAGCAATTGTGGGTGAAGTTTTCCCTTCATTTTATGAAGAGGGGTACGATATTCGTCCCACCATTGCTGTCACCAAAGCTCATATTAATATGCCGGAATTGCAAGATTCTGTGGCAAAAGGGCGCTTGCAAGTTGACGGTCAAATTATCAAAAATAACGGTAATTTAGTCGTCACAAAGGTCGCAATCGATCCAGTCTGGTATTTACCAGGGATTGCCAAGCGACTCAACATTGAAGAAAGCGATTTACGTCGCATTCTCTTCCAGCAAACAGGCGGGATGTTCCCAGAATTGGTAACGCGCCCAGATTTACACGTATTCTTACCACCGATTGGCGGCACGACGATTTATCTGATTGGCGATGTCGCCGCAATTACAGATCCCAACCGACTGCTTGCCGTGCGGGTACATGATGAATGCAACGGTTCAGATGTGTTTGGTTCCGATATTTGCACTTGTCGCCCTTATCTGGTGCATGGCATTGAAGTCTGCGTCCAGACAGCACAAGCAGGCGGCGCAGGGGTGATTGTCTATTTCCGCAAAGAAGGTCGTGCCTTGGGCGAAGTAACTAAATTTTTAGTTTACAATGCCCGGAAGCGTCAGGAAGGAGGCGATCGCGCAGATGCCTATTTTGCCCGGACTGAATGCGTGGCGGGACTTCAAGATATGCGGTTTCAAGAACTGATGCCGGATGTATTGCATTGGCTGGGAATTACGCGAATTGATCGCTTGGTTTCGATGAGTGATATGAAATACAACGCGATTACCAATTCTGGCATTGAAGTAATCGAACGCATCCCGATTCCCGATGATTGGATTCCAGAAGATGCGTGGGTGGAAATTGCTGCCAAGCAAGCCGCTGGTTACTACACGCCGGGAGAGGTGCCCACTGCGGCAACTCTGGCAGAAATTAAGGGACGGGGTTTAGGAGATTAGATTTTTTAACGCAAAGGTACGCAAAGATTAACGCAAAGGTACGCAAAGTTAATCTTTGCGTTTTTATTGTTTATGAACAATTCTGAATCGGAAGCGATCGCATATTTGAGGAGTCCGGCGGCAATTCGGGAAAGATGCGATCGCCTCTTTCGTTTAGGCTGTGAAGACAAACTGCGTTACTTTCGAGTTGATTTAACGCAGTTAGACAAATGCGCTGATTACGTTATCGGGGTGATGCGCGATGATTATCCCGATCTCGATATTCCTTTTCACAGTCGCTGGCGACATTTTGAAGTCGGAAATGTGCCTCGTCTTTTGGAACTTGAACAAGCTTTAACGAGACTGACTGGATTAGAAAAAGCGAAAGTTAAGTTTGATTTAGCGATTCTTAGCGTTTTACTGGATGCAGGCGCGGGCACTCATTGGCAGTATTGCGAACCAGAAACGGGACAAGTGTTTCGGCGTTCGGAAGGCTTAGCCGTGGCTAGCTTCCGAATGTTTTTTCAAGGTGCTTTCTCTAGCCACTCGAAATCACCATTACAGGTAGATGCTGCTGGACTCCTAAAGTTAACCGAACACGCTTTAGCGCAGGGTTTCCAAGTAAGTGAAAAAAATCCCCTGGTAGGGGTGGAAGGGCGCGTTCAGCTGCTACAGCGTTTGGGACAAGTCCTCGCTCAAAATCCTAAGTTTTTTGGCACCGAAAGCCCGCGTCTTGGCAATCTAGTCCATTATTTGTGGGATAGCAGCAATCATGGACAACTGGCTGCGAGTAAGGTGTTGAGTGCGGTTTTGGAGGGGTTAGGGGAAATTTGGTCGGGGAGACTTGCGATCGCTGGGGTAAACTTAGGCGATGTGTGGATTCATTCAGCTTTATCGGGAGATAAGAAAAGCGACAATTATGTGCCGTTTCACAAACTCTCCCAGTGGTTAACGTATTCTCTTTTAGAACCCCTTCAGGAACTCGATTTAAAAATCACTGGACTAGAGGAACTTACAGGTTTGCCCGAATATCGTAATGGCGGTTTATGTCTAGATACTGGATTGTTACAAGTCAAAGATTCAGCAGTTTTGCAGGAACGTCATCCAGTAGGTTCTGAGGTAATTGTAGAATGGAGGGCTTTAACGGTTAGTTTGTTAGATAAAATTGCGGCAACGATTCGACAAAAGCTGAATATGACTGCTGATGAATTACCCCTAGTAAAAGTTTTACAAGGAGGAACTTGGAGTGCGGGGAGAAAAATTGCCGCACAATTACGAGAAGGCGGCGTTCCTCCAATTAAAATTGCGAGTGATGGAACCGTGTTTTAATAGAAATTACCTGGTGAATATAGCAATTCTCTATTGGATGCAGTATGGTTTAACCCCACCCCTGCCCCTCCCCGTAAACAGGGAGGGGTTAAATATTCCCTCCTGCTTGTAAACGGAGAGGGGTTAAATATTCCTCCCTCTCCGTTCACGGAGAGGGGTTGGGGGTGAGGTTCTTTTATATATTGCACTCAAGTGAAAAGGAATTTTTGCTTATTTTTTAAGCCTGCGTAGGTAGGCTTTGTCTTTGTGCATCTTTCGAGAGGAATTTATTAATGAATGCTGAAGTCACTGTAATCGAACATCCCTTGATCCAACATAAATTAACCCTGATGCGGAAAACGGAAACTAGCACAGGAAAATTTCGCAATCTCCTCAAAGAAATCGGGATGTTGTTAGCTTACGAGGTGACGCGAGATTTACCGCTAAAATATGAAGAAATTAAGACGCCTATTGCCCCGATGTTGGCACCGATGCTGGCTGCTGAAAAGAAGATGGTGATTGTCTCAATTATGCGGGCAGGACAGGGGATTTTAGATGGAATTTTGGAACTGATTCCTTCCGCAAGAGTCGGGCATATTGGTTTATATCGCGACCCGACTACTCATGTGGCGATCGAGTATTATTTCAAGGTTCCGAATGATATCGAACAGCGAGATATTTTAGTTGTCGATCCCATGTTGGCAACCGGAAATTCAGCCGTCGCGGCAATTGACAGAATTAAGGAAGTTAGCCCGATGTCAATCAAGTTTTTGTGCTTGCTGGCAGCACCAGAGGGGATTGCACACTTACGCCGCGAACACCCGGACGTGCCTATTTATACGGCTGCAATTGACGAAAAATTAGATGAACACGGTTATATTGTCCCAGGACTTGGGGATGCAGGCGATCGCTTGTACGGGACAAAGTAGCGATTTGCACTTAGGATTTGATGATTGAAATCAATTCGGAAATCTGGTTAACGACAAAAGTTGGGTTAAGTGCTAAACATTTTGCGCGATCGCCATAGCCATAAGTAGCCCAACAAGCATCTAATCCAGCATTTTTAGCAAACATTAAGTCTACATGACTGTCGCCAAATACTAAAACTTCGTTACTTTGGATGTCTGGATAAATCGGCTGGATGACTGAGTGGAATAATCTTGCATCCGGTTTGGTTGGCGTTTGTCCGTCATCGCCAATAACCAGATCGAAGTCAGTATTAATTTTTAGCTTTTCTACAGCAAGCTTTAAAAACTTAGTGTGTTTGACGCTAACAATTGCTAAGTTCAAACCCTCGGAAGATGCAGCTTGAATCACTTGCTTCACTCCCGAAAATAAATTGATTTTTAATAAACCTTCTGTTTGATAAAAGTGTCTGTAAGTTTGAATCCATGTAGGAATTTCTTCGGGCGCGATCGCTGGATGGAAAATCGGGAAAGCCTCGGCAAGCGTAACGCCAATGACTGAGCGAATCTGTTCCTCATCTGGCGGGTCGATGTTAAATGTCTGGAAGGTTTTAATAACGCAGGATATGATAGCCGGATGCGTAATGGCTAAAGTGCCATCAAAGTCAAAAATAATTAACTGATATCGACTCATTGTTCGCGACTTTCGGGAATGTAAGGAACACCGAGGGCTGCGGGAGGGGTTGATTTTCCAGCTAATCCCACTAGCGCCAACAGGGCAATGACATAAGGCAACATTACTAAAAATTGATAGGGAATATTCAGATTAAAAGCTTGAATTCGCAGTTGCAAAGCTTCTGTAGCACCGAATAATAAGCAAGCTAAAGCCGTACTGACGGGATGCCATCTGCCAAAAATCAAAGCTGCAAGGGCAATAAAACCTCTTCCTGCACTCATATCCTCTACAAAGAATCTGACGTGAACTAATGTTAAATAAGCTCCTCCTAAACCGGCGAGACAGCCGCTGAGAGTGACTGCAACATAGCGCACCTTGGTGACAGAAACGCCAGCAGTATCCGCAGCACGGGGATATTCTCCAACGGCGCGTAAAGATAAGCCTAAACTTGTACGAAATAGTAGGTATGTACTCAGGGGAACTAACAGGAATAATAAGTAAATTAAGGGGTCTTGATGAAAGAGGAGATTCCCAATTATCGGAATATTCTTTAATCCGGGAATGCCGATAATTTGAATGCCTGGTAGTTGCTGCGCCTGACCGCTATTAAATAAGACACGCGACCAGAAAGAAGTTAATCCTGCTGCTGTAAGATTGATGGCAAGTCCAGATACTAATTGATCGACGCGCAAGGTAACGCACAGATAGGCATGAAGCAGTCCGACCAATCCCCCGACGACGATTGCTAAAAGCATTCCCAGCCAAACGTTGCCGGTAAAAAATGCTCCTGCTGCACTCGCAAATGCCCCGGAGAGTAACATTCCTTCTAGTCCAATATTTAGCACTCCCGATCGTTCGGAAAAAAGTCCACCAAGGGCAGCAAAGGCTAATGGTACTGAGAGGCGCAGGCTAGCAATTAGATAGTCGGTGAAAAAGTTGAGAGTGTCCATGCTGAATGAGGAACCTCTCCCCCAACCCCTCCCCTGCAAGGGAAGGGGAGAAAGATCCCTTGCAGATAAAAATTTCTTCTTCCCGCTCCTATTAGGAGCAGGAAGAGAGATGCGAAGGGGGCTGGAGGTTATGTTTTTTGTTGTCTCGTGTAGGAAAAATTAAATCCTTACTTTCTTTACCTCATTGTGAAGGTTTGGGGGAAAGCGCGATCGCTTATGTAGAGATAAACAGACGCGATCGCACTTAAACTGGCAGTGCCGGAGTCGTCTGAGAAGTCCCTGCCATTGCACCAGAGTAAACCAGACCCCGTTGCATATCTAGGGTCAAAATCGCCCCATCCCGAATCATTTCCGTCGCCTTCTTGACGCCCACAATCACCGGCACCCCAAGGCGTAAGCCAATCACCGCCGCATGACTGGTTAGGCTTTCATCCTCAGTAATAATCCCAGATGCCTTGCGAATTGCTTCCACATAATCGGCATTTGTGCCCGGTACTACCAAAATTTCCCCATGATTGAAATTGCCCACCTCTCTGGCAGTGCGAGCCACTCGCGCTCGACCGCTCACCGATCCCTGACCAATCCCAATTCCCTTTCCAAGAATGGATGTCACCACCTCAACTTTAATCAGGTCGGTTGAACCAGAGATACCTTGGAGCGTCCCGGCAGTCATTACCACCAAATCTCCTTCAGCCAGCAGCTGTTTCTCCAGCGCCACATTGATTGCCGCTTGGAACGTCTGACCCGCAGAAGGCAAATCCAGCACTAGAAGCGGCTTCACGCCCCACACCATCTGCAACTGCCGCGCCACGTCTACATGGGGAGTCACTGCTAGAACAGGCGTAGAGGGTCGAAACTTAGAAACATTTCGAGCAGTGGCACCGCTTTTGGTCAACGACATAATCGCAGATGCCCCTAGCTGCTCAGAAATTTGACCAACCGCCTGACTAATCGCATTCGTGATCGAGCGAGTGGTGCCCCGGACGTTACGGGCGATTTGTTCTTGCTCAATCCGCACGGCAATCCGCGCCATCGTCTCCACCGCTTCGACGGCGTATTTACCCACCGCTGTCTCGTTGGAGAGCATCACAGCGTCGGTTCCGTCCAAAATCGCATTGGCAACATCGGAAATTTCAGCACGGGTGGGACGGGGATTGTTCACCATGCTGTCCAACATCTGAGTTGCCGTAATCACTGGAATCCCCAGTTGATTCGCCGTGGCAATCAGCCGCTTTTGCAGAATGGGGACATCCTCCGCAGGCAATTCTACGCCCAAGTCACCACGAGCCACCATGACACCATCGCTGAGCGAGAGAATCGCTTCCATTTGGTCGATGGCTTCGTGCTTTTCAATCTTGACAACCACCGGCACTTGCTTACCAGCACTAGAAATCAGCTCTTTAATTTCCAGCACATCCTGGGGGTTGCGGACAAAGCTCAGCGCTACCCAGTCAACCCCTTGGTCAAGACCAAACATCAAGTCTTTACGGTCTTTGTCAGTTAGCGCCTTAATTGACAGATAGACGCCGGGGAAATTCACTCCTTTGTTGTTAGAAAGTGGGCCGCCGACGACAACGCGACAGTGCAATTCCCGCGCAGTGGGGTCTACTTGCTCGACCCGCATTTCCACTTTGCCATCATCCAAGAGAATCGTTGCCCCGTTTGGAACTTCATCTGCTAGAGGTTCGTAGGTGACAGAGCTAATTTCTTGGGTGCCTGGGACAGGGTGACTGGTTAAGATGAAGCGATCGCCCTTATTCAGGACGATTGAACCCGTTTCAAACCGTCCCAAACGAATTTTCGGGCCTTGCAAATCTTGCAAAATGCCCACCGGCTGATTCAGTTCAAAAGCCATCTGGCGGATCAAGCGAATGCTCCGCTGATGGTCTTCATGAGTTCCATGAGAAAAGTTGAGGCGCAGGGTCGTCGCACCCGCTTCAATTAAAGCGCGTAAGACCTCTGGGCTACTGGTAGCAGGGCCAATCGTTGCGACAATTTTTGTCCGGCGCTGGGGATTTCGCAGTTGCATGGGGCAAAATTCAGGGACAGAAGAGGACTGCGTGTAACAGGAAAGCAAAGGGATACTATCACATTTGTTCCAACTCCTATTAGGGCTTTGGAGCTGGTTCCCCTCTCTACTGTGTGGGTATTATACTAAAAAGCTTATTGATTTTACGGGTTTATCGGGTCGCTTCGGTCTTGGTTGAGGGGTTTCCCGGTCTCAGGTGCCGGTTTCTTTGGACCCTCAGCAAGCGGCTTGTAAACTAGACCGGAAGGCATAATTGTCCCGGTGAGATCGGCACCTGTCACGTCAAATGCTTCCTTCGCTTTGACTCCTTGTAGACTCGCATACTGCAAGTTCGCAAACCGCATCTTCGTACCGCTGAGGTTCGCGCCATTAAGAACCGCATTGTTCAAATTCGCATTTTCCAAGGTGGCTGCTGTAAGATCGGCTCCAGCTAGCACGACACTGGTGAGATTGGCATTGAGTAGATTGGCACCCTTCAAGTTGGCACCGCTGAGGTCATACCCAGTTAAGTTCACATTGCTCAAGTCACAAAATTGGCATTCTTTATAAATTAATAATCTCTGAACGTGTTCTGGATTCTCTGCTTTGACCGGCACTGCAAAGCAGACAGGCATCAACAGGGCAACAGCGAGGATTCCTGGTTTCATGGGAGGCTAGCCAACTGAGGAAATGAGTACCGATTGAACTGCCAAAACACCCTCTTGGTAGCCATGCGCGATCGCGCTATAGAATGCACAAAATCAGAACAAAAGAGTCAATGGGGATAGAATGCGATCGCTCAATATCCATTCAATCCAATGACACCTTTGAGCTTAGCATCCTTCCAGTTGGCACCCGTCAGGTTGGCATTCGCTAAGCTAGCTTGACCCAAATCTGTTTGAGTCAAGTTGGCATAACTCAGATTAGTATTTCCTAAATTGGCACCCCGGAGATCGGCACTGCTGAAATTGGTGTAACTCAAATTGGCTCCTGTCAAAATAGCATTCGTCAGATTGGCACTTTCTAGGTTGGTACCCATCATCGACGCACCGCTTAAATTGGCAGACCGCAAATTCGCCCCGCGCAAGTTTACACCGCTGAGATTAGCACCGTTGAGATTGGTACTATCCAGATAAGCATCCTGGAGGTTAGCACCCGCTAAATTAGCGTTGGTGAGGTTGGCAAGCGGCAATTTGGCATTGGTTAAATCAGCATCGTTGAATTTAGCACCCGTCAAATTGGCACGATTGAAACCAGCACCCGTCAAATTGGCACCCGTCAAATTGGCATTTGTGAGCGTAGCACTTTGAAAATTCGCTGCTGTCAGCGATCCTTTTTGCAGATTGGCACCCGTGAGAATTCCCCCATTCAAGTCAGCATTATTCAAAGAAGCCTGACTCAAATCAGCATTGCTCAAGTTGACACTATCCATATTGGCAGTCTCTAACTGGGCATTATTCAACTTGGCACCTGTAAGATTGGCACCGGCTAAGTTAACAATTTGCATCTGAGCATCTTTTAGGTTTGCCCCGCCTAAATTGGCACCCGAAAGATTCGCTTCGATCAAATTCGCTTGTCCGAGATTTGCACCGACTAACTGAGCAAAATTCAGTTGAGTTTGGGCTAGCTGGGCACGCTCTAGCTTAGCGCCCGTGAGGTTCGCTGCATATAAGTTTGCCCCCCGCAATTTAGCGTCTGTTAAATCAGCAACAATTTTATTTGCAGCCGCCAATTTTGCCTGTCTCAAGTTCGCCTTTTCCAAATTAGCGGCAGTTAGTTTGGCACCGTTGAGCTGGGCACCCTCTAGCTTAGCGCCCGAAAGGTCAGCCGCCGTTAAATCCGCACCGTCAAGCTGGGCATTCTTCAAGTCGGCGTTTCTGAGGTTAATCCCCCTGAGTTGGGCATCTTTTAGGTCACATCCAGGGCAAGTTTTCAGCGTCAGTAACTTCTGCAAGTCTTTGGAGTTTGCCGCTTGGGCTGGGGTTCGTAAGCCAAGCGTTAACACTCCGACGGCTGAAGTCGCAGCTAAACAAACCAAGCCCGCGAAGGCGGGCTTAAGGACAGCAAATTGATTAACGAGTTTTGGGCGCATGGGGCAGTTCTTTGAGCCGCGATTAACAACTACTTAAGAGCCACGATACTGGATGCGGTAAATCCGGTTATTGGCTTCTTCCGTCAGCAGCAAACTCCCATCGGGTAGCACGAGTAACCCCACCGGACGCCCCCAGGTGGTTGGGACAGAGGGGTTAAGCAGGAACCCAGTGAGAAAGTCTTCATAGTAGCCCTGAGGACGCCCGTTAGAGAAGGGGGCAAAGACAATTTTGTAGCCGGTGCCTTGGTTACGGTTCCAGGAACCGCGAAAGGCGACAAAAGCGCCATTGCGATATTTTTCTGGAAAGGTATTACCGTCATAAAACTGCAATCCCAAAGCAGCCGAGTGGGCTTGGAACAGAACGTCGGGCGTCTTTGTTTTCGCTACCAGGTCGGGACGTTTGCTCTTTCCGTTGACCAGATGACGCGGGTCAAGGAGATTTGGTGCCAGGTAGGCGTAAGGCCAGCCATAGAATTCTCCCTGTTGGATGCGGGTTAAGTAGTCGGGTACCAGGTCGTCGCCCAGTCCGTCTCGTTCGTTCACGGCGGTATACAGTTCGCCGGTGGTGGGGTGAAAGTCGAGTCCGACTGGGTTGCGTAAACCAAACGCAAAAGTTTGCTGGTTGGAACCGTCTAGGTTCATCACCTGTACAGAGGCGCGGGGGATGGCTTCTTCTGAAGCGTTGGATGCCGACCCAACTGAGACGTAGAGCTTTTGCCCATCGGGTGAGGCAACGACGTTGCGCGTCCAGTGCTGGTTGTAGCCGCCAGGGGTTAAGTTAGCGATTTTTTCGCCGGTTCCAGTGAGTTGTTGTTGTCCTTGCGTGTAGGGATACCGCCGGACTTCGCCTGTGTTGCCGAGGAAGAAGTATCCGCCCGCAAAAGTCATGCCAAAGGGGATATTTACCCCATTTTGGGAACTGGCAAAGGTTTGGCGGACATCAGCGACGCCATCGCCGTTGGTGTCACGCAGTAGGCGAATCTGGTTTTGTCGGGTTTCGGTGACTAATACATCGCCGTTAGGGGTGAGTGCCAGCCAGCGGGGTGCATCTAATCCATCGGCAAAGACATTGACGACGAAGCCAGCCGGGACGCGCAGGGTGGGGTTTTGCGGGATGGGCACCACGTTGGGCGAGTTGGAGGCGCTGTCGCTGGCGTAGGGTTTGGGTAAGTTATCGAGGTTGATGCGAATCGGTTGGGGTGTCAGGGGTTCGGTTCGCACCACGTTGTTGGTTTGCGTCGCTTGGGAAAGCTGTTGGTTCGGCTGTGCCGGAGTTTCTGTCGGTTGTTGGCTTGGTTGGGTTGTCTGGGGGTCGAGGGATGCCTGAGTTGAGTCACAGGCGGCTACTGTAGTCAGGATGAGCAGCAGCAAGAAACGTATCGATTTCATGTCAAAAGGTGGGAACTCTAATTCCAGGGTAGTCATTGAAGACAGGAGAGCGATCGCGCTCATGCGAAGCGAGGCGTTAGCCTAGCGCAGAAAAAGTCAGTTCGCACTCTTCGTTTCAGATCGAATATTTAGTTAGCCGCTGCTCACCCTACACCTGTTCCTAAATATTATTTTTTGAAGTAATTATTTATCAATTTTTTTGATTCCTGCTCCAATTGTTCGATTAAAGTCTGTTGACTTTTCTCAGGTAAGTTTTTAAAAATGCTTTCATAAGATTCGTTAAATGTTTCTATTACATCATTCACAAATAATTGAAAAACTTTGTCTATTGCTTTTGGGTCTTTACCAGAAACCCGGCCTACTTTTGATAGAGTATTCATCAATCTATTTTCTGTAACCAATGCAAGCATCGCCTCATGGAGCCATTTGTCATCACTCAAATAGGGAGGAGATGTTGCTAATTTTTGGCCGCTCCATTTTTCTGCCTGATGGAATCGGCTCTCTTCAGCGAATTTTGGGATTTTTCTCTTCAAAATCGGCCTAATTTTTCCCTTGGGAGTATCTATATAGATCGACTTTACAGGTTTAATGACAATCCCTTCCGCCTGATTGCTAAACGGCAATTTGGGTAAACCTAATAAGGCAGGAATAGTAGAATTAAACTCTATCTTCTGTGCAAGCGCTTGTTCGTATTTTCCAGTAAATAGCGGTTTAGCACCCAGCATTTCTACTTGCTGAAATAATTTCAGCGCTTTCTCATAATCTATGTAATCTCGTTTGGCAGTTCTATTATTTTCTTCAACAGCAATATCAAAAGCACAAAACTCAATTTTAGGTGAATAATAGATTCCTGTTTGGACAGCCTGAACACTAGGAACAGTCGCTACGTCAGGATGGGGATATTCTCCGCCAAACAATTCCCCATACACAGAAACTCTAAACGTTTCCGGACGTTCCAACTGGATAATTTTGAATATATCTTTGGCTTGTTGGGCTAATTTATATCTAAGCGTTTGATATCCAAAAAAGTCTTCGTCTGGCTGCAATAATTCTTTTCTCTTGGCAAAGCGAACGTCTGATCCGTCTGCGATTATACAGAAATTCGCCCCGTGAATTTTTTCAGTTACCACCCAGGCAGTTTTCTTGAAAATGCGATAATCTGATTCTGTTAAATTCCAATTATTCGAGCTTTCTGGTATTTTTTCATAGCTGATATGCGTCCAGCCGGTGAAGTTGCTTTCTTGTTTGTCCATCGGTTTTATTTTTTTGGAAAGAAGCTGAGAAAATGCGATCGCGTGGCTAGTTGAGGGATGCGATCGCGCTTGAGCCGCTTGTGGGTTGAGTGCCTATGTAATTCAGATCACTCGAAAGGCTGAGAATTTTCACACGTTACTCATCTAAGCGATCGCTCGGCGGGACGGAAAGGGGTGAGATATTAAATATCGTAGAGTTGACGCCCAACAACCATGCTTTCCCAAATCCAACTGCTCCCCGGTGCTATCTCTGAAATCCTAGCCTCTGTCACTGAAACTGGTATTCTGACTCTGGCTGACCGTTATGGACTGATGGCAGCCGCTCTGGATGAGTCCTTGGATGAGGAAGAAAGAGGTTGCGTCAACAGACTGCTGCGTTCTGTACTTAAAGGACGGGTAAGAGTAGTGGCTGAACTCTCCGCTGCCGCTTAATCTCAAAGTCAGAAAGTGTGCATTGCTGCCAGGACAATGGGCGTTGAACTCAGCAGCGATCGCATTCTAAAATTATTGCTGCAAAGATGACGCAGATAGGCAGAGAATGGCTACCCGCATTAATGAGGCGATTTCTAATGAAGAAACCTTGAATGGTAAATTAATTCGGGTGGTGCGTCCGCAGGGATGAAGAAGCGATCGCGAGTTCAACGAATATCACAAAAAATGGCTAGCAAATTCAGCGACTCGTGCTTGGCTTAACCCACCGAAACTGATAAGGTTCGCCTTTTGAACCCCAAACTTGATTACCAGCGGCATCAAAAGCGCGATCTAAAGTGTCCATTCCCGTAGAATGCAAGACAATTCGGTTTGTTACTTTGACAGCGCCTTTGTAGTCGCTGGGACAACCCGCCTCTGGTGTCTCGCCAATGTAGCGATCGCCATCGCGTTTCAAGAATACACTACACTTGGCAGACCCAACTTCGCTCAATCTCACAACCCGCTTGGCTTCTGGCTGACTGCACAACCCAATGAAAGCTTCTGGTGAGGGGGGTTTAAAGGATTGCGATTCAATGCTTTGATTATCGGTAGTGGGGGCAATTTTCAAGAATCTTTGCCGGTAAGGTTTAGCAAGATTCTCAGACATGGCTTGTTCTTGATAGAGAAAAACTGCCTGGGGATTTTGTTTAGTATCCGCCACACTAACTTTACAGGTCGTCATTCTCACATTTGGAGCTTTTGGTTTGGCTTGCGCTTGTGCGGAAGTATCCATCACTCCTACCAAATGCGACACCACTTCCCCGACTTGCTGCTGAATGGGTAATGATGCCTGGAGGTTGTTCGCCGGACACGAATAAGCTGCTGTGCCAGTTGAGGAGACAAGGGCGATCGCGATCAAACTCTGAGTTCTTGTATTCTTCACAATAGTCTCCCATTGCTAATCAAAAACATAACGTTCGGCAACGCGCCAATAGCGAGAAAAGCGTTTAAGGTCAATATATCCGTCGTATTTCACAAATGGCTCAATAGGTAACACTTCAATAGGAAGCGATTCCTCAATTTTGTCGCAAATGTGGTCAAATCGCGGGCTAGGACTTTCTGCTGTAACGATTCCATCCGCATTGTGTTCCTTGGCAAAAGCGAGCACTTCAGCAGCGACATCACCCCGTCGAATCGTTACTGGCAGTTCTAGCAAACATTCATAAATAAAAGTAATCCGCTTCAGACTCATCTGCCACTCTTCAATCAAAGCATCATCCCAAACCCATATTGCAGGGCTTTCAGGGTAGGCTTGCAAGGCGGGATTTTCCGGACTTAAACAGTCTCCATGCACCCAAATTATCGGCTGTTTCATTAATTCAAGACTCACGCACTCAAAACTCACGCACTACCGACGCTTCTTCCCGCGCTGAAAACTCTTGCTACCGCCACTTCGATCGAAACTTTGAGATTTAGGAAACAATCGCTTCTCTAGTTCATCGTAGCTGCCCTCGAAGTCACAATGACCGTACAGGGGGCATTGGCGGCAATAGATGCCATCCGTATAGCGTTCTAAGTTCTCCCGGTTGAAGAAATAAGGCTTTTGGCTAAAGGTGCTGGCAACCCACTGCCAGGAGAGATTATTGCTGGCTGGATCGCCATCCAGTAAGTGTTGCAGAAACCATCTTGCCCCGACTTGCCAACGAATCCGCTGCCAGTGAACTAGGTAAGCGGCTAGCCACATTCGCCCGTGGTTGTGCAGGTAGCCAGAGGAGTGCAAGTCGCGGCTAAAACTATCAATACAGACCATGCCGGTGCTACTTTTGTCAACATCTTCCGGTAACTTTTCGGCATAGTCTTTGGCTGTGTAGCCTGTCTTGTAAGGCTCTTGATCTTCCCAAATATCGTTTCCCAGCTTGGCATAGAGACGCTGCCAGTAATCGCGCCAGCCGAGTTCGTTGATGAGTTTTTGTGCGTCATCTCGGTTTTCCACTTTGTTCAGCACAGCATCCCGCACTTCTGCTACGCTCAAGACGCCGTAGCGGAGATAGGGCGAAAGGCGCGTGACTGCGCCACTAAAAGAATTGCGCGTTTTGGCGTAACGGGCGGGATCTACTTGACTTAAGAAGGCTTCTGCGGCTTTACGTCCTCCTACAGTGGTAGCGATCGCGTCATCGCGTTCGGTGGCGGTGGGGAATTGTTCGCGGAGATAGGTAATTAAATCGTCGCGGCTGGCGAAATCTCGCCGCATATCTCGATTATTTGGCGTGGCGTTCATCAGTTAGCGATCGCTCCAAACTTATCGCTCCAAACTTATTGAGTGTAACAAGCGAGCCGCCTTCTCGCGTTCTTCAAAAACAAAAAAGCCGTTTTCTCAAAGAAAACGGCTTTTTCGGAACTTATTCGGAACTTATTGGATTGGTAAGCTCGCTGGCGAAGGTAAATCTTCTTCCAACATCGCTGCGGGTGCTTCTTGTCGCTCCAAAAATTTACTCAAGGCGTAAGCCATATCCCCTCTCGTCATCGGATTTAGGGGATTCAGATTGCCTTGTTCATCGGGATTAGCAAATCCCTCGTAAAGTGCAGTTGCCATCGATTTTTTAGCCCAATCCGGTATATTCCCGGAATCTGGATACTTCGCAAGAATTTTAGCAACGGTGTCATTCGGAAACTGAAATACACCGTGAGCTTGGGCAAAGATAGATAAAGCTTCAGCGCGATTGATTTTTTGGTTGGGGAAGAACATATCTCCCCGATATCCCTTCATAATGCCAGTTTTTAAAACTGTCTGAATGTCGTTATATGCCCAGTGGGAAGAAGGTACATCTTGAACTGAAATAACTTCTTGTTTGGTGGCACCTGCTCGTTTGTCCAGTTTAAAAGTTTTGACCAAAATTGAGGCAAGTTCTGCACGACTGATGAATTGTTCTGAACGAAACTGTCCATCAGGATATGCAGTCATTAATTTGGCAGCAATCACCTGTTCGATGGGGTCAGATGGGGCGTCTGAAGCAGGTTGTGTTTGAGCAGAAACAACTGCTGGAAAACATTGTAGAAACCCCAATAGAGAAAGAGTGCCCAGGATCTGACGCATAATTAAAATCACTTTTCAGTTGCTAACTTCACTGTATAAACACTGGAACCAAATCTTCATCGCCCATTCGGGTCAATCCAAGCGGGGATGTTGGCAATAATGGTGACGAATCTGGAGTTTGCAAAGTTGCAACCAGTGCTAAGACCGTGGATGCTTCCGAGGAGCCGTTGCAAAAAGTGGCATTCGCTGGCGACGATCCCGGCTAAGAGCGCATAGGAAGAAGGCGATCGCAACAATCAGCCTAGACACTCCCAACCTAAACAATCGGAACCTCTCGAATTATTAACTTCCTTAGAAATCGCCACATTCGCTTCTGATAGCTGTGTCATAATTACGATCCTTAGATATCAAGTTCTTAACTAGGTGTAGCTCACTCACTTTATTTTTATGAACTTTCACAGCGAAAACAGAAATTCCTACTCCTAAGCTGGTGAACTAGGATGAGAAGGGACAACTGGGAAAAGGGGAAAGATGAAGTCTCAAAAAAGGCGTACACCCACTTCCTTTATCTGCCATCCCTGGTTTGTTCGGATTGCGCGATCGCTTTGGCGTATGCCGCAGTTAGCGGCTACTCGCTCTAGCGTATGACCGCAAGTTAGCGGCTACTCGCTCTAGCTGCTCCCGCTAACTGCAACTGCTCGCGTAGCAGTTGCATAAACTCATTCAACCTGCGTTCGTTCTCTCACACATGAGCAACTTTCCAGACTTATCCAGCCACGGTTATCAGGTCGTCCGAGAATTAGGACACAACCGCGCCGGTGGTCGAGTAACCTACCTGGCGCTCAATCTGAAAACTCGGCAACCCGCTGTCATTAAACGGTTTCAGTTTGCTAAAATCAACGCCACCTGGTCAGACTACGACGCCTACCAGCGCGAAATTCAAGTGTTACAGGGACTGAATCATCCCGGAATCCCCCGCTACCTAGATTCCTTCCAAACATCCGATGGCTTTTGCATGGTTCAGGAGTATAAAAAAGCACCGTCTTTAGCCGTACCTCGTAGCTTCGACCCGGATGAAATTAAGAAAATTGCCGTCTCTTTATTAGAAATTCTCGTTTATCTGCAAAATCGCATTCCCACTGTTATCCATCGAGATATTAAACCCGAAAATATCTTGGTTGATGGCAACATCAATGTTTTCTTAGTTGATTTTGGTTTGGCTCGAATTGGAGATGGGGAAGTAACGATGAACAGCGTGGCAAAAGGAACTTTAGGGTTCATGCCGCCCGAACAATTATTCCATCGCCAACTCACTGAAGCCTCAGATTTATATAGTTTGGGAGCAACGCTGATTTGCTTATTAACTGGCATCAAATCTTCTGAGATTAGCCAGTTAATTGATGATGATTATCGAATTAATTTCAAGCATCTCGTTCCCAAGCTCAGTCTGCGGTGGATTGACTGGTTGCAAAAGATGGTGGAAATCAAACCAAAAGACCGCTATCCTAACGCAGCGATCGCCTTGGAATCTCTCAAGCCTATCTATGTGATTCGCGTACCCGAAGCGAAGCTGAGTAAACCCATCCTAGAATTTAAGGCAAGAAAATTAGGTGAAAGGGTGACTCAGACAATCGCAGTTACGAACTCGATTCCTGATACCCTTCTGGAAGGAAATTGGGAAGTGGCACCCCACGAAAGCGATCCCCCCCATACACCAGATACTCACACTTGGATTTCTTTTGATTCCGTTAAGTTTGAGAACAATCAGGCGAAGTGTAAAATCAATGTGAATACCAGCCGGTTGATGGCAGATAAGACCTACGAGCGACATCTGTTATTACACACAAATTCTCTGCCAGAAACTCACGATATTACTGTTAAGATTCAGACTGCCCCGGTTCCGATTGCGAACAAAAAACTACCTTATATCGCGCTCGCTTTACTGGTGACACTTGCTGCCTCGGCGGCTTGGATTGAGGGAATCGCTTGGGGCGGAACGATTGCCCAAGTTGGGGCGATGGGTGTGGTCATGGCTGGGTTTATCACACTGTTTGTCGCTGCATTTGGTGTGGCAGCAGCGGCTACGGCGGCGGCTGGGGCTGTGTTTGTCGCTAAGCTTCTATCCAGGTATAAAGTTAAGTTTGCGGGTATAGACACGGTTGTAGCTTTGTTGGTTGCGGGAATTGTCGCTTTTTTTGTGACGGGTTTTGGCGAGCAATTTAGAGCGGCAAATTCGGCGGCGGTTGGGTTTGAAGCGGTGGATTTTGCTGTATTTATGGCTGGTTTTGGGGCGCAGAGTCTGGCAGTTAGTTGTTTGAAAAGAGGATTTAGTCCCAATCTCGCGATTGGGGTGTCGCTATTAGCAATGGCGTTAGGCATGACTTTAGGAGTTGGCTTCCAAGTTGGATTGCTAAATCCTTTGGTGATGGGCGCTGTTTTGGCAGTTGGTTTACCTTTGGGAACCATCTTGTTTTATCCCCCTTTTGAGCGGGCAAGGTTAATTGGTAACTATCGCAAGTTTGAGCAACATTTGATTAAGCCGTAGTCAGGCAATTTGGCTCACGCCGCGTGCAACTTTTTTTAGGGAGTTTAGGCAAAGGCTTTCAACCTGTCAAACAGGTTGAAAGCTTTAAGGTAAGAGATTTATCTTCAGGAGCGGGGACGGTTTCATTCACACACCAAGGATATTCATGCCGTGAATCCTGGCAATCATCCGATTTGTTAAGGCTGGTGGTAATCTCTTTGGCTAAAGAATAATCGGATGTTTATACAGATATCTCAGGATTTTGAGGGCGATCGCACAAAGCAGAAATATGTTCCCAGATATTTGTGCCAAATTAATCTTCCAGTCACTCTGGCAATCGTCCCAAAACTGCCTCCGATATGACCTAAAATATTTCCGACTCAATTGTTTGAGTCATTCTATAGCGATCGCGCAGTTAATTCTGCTTTAAGGTGTAAGCTTAAGGTGCTTTCATCCAAAGCGATCGCACTTCTACTCTTTGCCATAGTCCGGTTGTCCGTCAGCATCAAAAAAATTTCGCAGCCCGCTTTTGTTAATCCCTCTTATCTAGAGCTACCAGCCGAATGCTACTGCATACAGCTTTAAGCTCATCCTTTCATTGATTAACAGTTTTTTTTATCACTCCAACTTTTACTAGCCTTGTTAGGATACAATTGTCGGCTGAGTAAGAACTACCAGATGCTGCCTCTCGATAAGCGAGGAAATAGTCTACACTGCAAGGACTCGCTTCTGGGAGCGGCTAATACACCTGCCTCCAAAACAACCTTATTACCACTCTCCTACACGAGCCTCTTATGGAAACTAGACAATACACAGAAGATATAGATTTTAAAAAATACTGGCTTATCCTCAAACGGCGTTGGCTACCCGCCAGTACCGTCTTTATATTTACAGTTGCACTCGCCGCCGCATTTGCGTTCTTAAAAAAGCCTACCTACGAAGCCGAAGGGAGGCTTTTGTTTAAGAAGCAAAATACGACTTCTGCCTTAGTCACAGAGGCGGGGGCAAAAATCGGACAGTTGGAACCGCTAAATGTCTTGAATACTCCTCTGGATACAGAAGCCGAGATAGTCCGTTCTGAGCCTCTGATACAAGAGACGATAAATTCTCTAAACCTAAAAGACAAAAAGGGAGATCCCCTAAAACCTGCTGATTTCCTAAAACAGCTTACGGTAAAAGGGATCAAAGGAACCGATGTTTTGCAGATATCCGTTAAAGGCAAAGATCCCCAGGAAGCTGCAAAGATAGTCAACAAACTGATGGATTTGTATCGCGAGAAGAATGTACTTAATAACCGCGCTCAAGCAGCGGCGGCTCGCGAATTTATTAGTAAGCAGCTACCGAAGACTGAAGCCACTGTTCGTCAAGCAGAAGCCGCTTTGCGTAGTTTCAAAGAACAGAATAACATTGTAGCTCTAGAAGAAGAAGGAAGCTCAGCCGTAAAAGCGATCGCAGAGCTAGACAGCAAAAAAGCGCAAACTCAAGCTGAACTTGAAGATGCAACTGCTAGAGTCGCCGCCTTCCAAAGTAAGATAGGACTGAATTCACAGCGGGCTATGGCTCTAAACTCGCTCAGCCAATCTCCCGCAGTTCAGCAAGTGCTGATAGAACTCCAAAAAATTGAAGGCGAGTTGACAGTTGAGCGCACCCGCTTTCAGGATGAAAACCCCAAAATAATTAATCTCGAAAGCAAACAAGCGGCATTAAAAGCTTTACTACAGGAACGGGTAGGAGAGATTGTTGGCACCAACCAACAAGTATCCGAAGCAAATTTACAAATTGGGGAACTTGAACAAAAACTGACCGCAGAATTAGTCAACGCAGAAGTGCAACGCTTAGGTTTGGCTAATCAAGTGACTTTTTTATCTCGCGCTCAGGAGGCGTACAAACAAAGAGCGAACATTTTACCTAGATTGCAACAGGGTCAGCGGGATTTACAACGGCAAGTAGAAGCCGCGCAATCTACCTACCAAATTCTTTTGAAAAATCTTCAAGAGGTACAGATTGCGGAAAACCAAAATGTAGGCAACGCTAGTTTAATTGCCGCCGCTACAGTTCCAGAAAAGCCCGTAGGTACTCGCAAGCTAATAATCATAGCTGCCGGAATTGTTGCAGGCAGTCTACTTTATGTAATTACTGCTTTCCTTGTAGACCTGAAAGATCCAACCATCAAAACCGCCAAAGAGGTGCGGGAGTTATTTAAGTATACCGTCCTGGGAATGGTTCCTTCTTTGAAGAAAAAAGTAACTTTTCGCAGTAAGAAACTAGAAAGAATTCTTCCGCAGCTTCCCGTTAGAGATAATCCACATTCGGTTATCAGTGAAGCTTACCGTATGCTTCAGGCAAACTTGAAGTTTCTCAGTCCAGATCAAGAGCTGAAAGTCATTGCGGTGACAAGTTCTGTTTCTAAAGAAGGCAAGTCTACAGTTTGTGCCAACTTGGCTATCGCTATGGCTCAACTAGGAAGACGAGTTTTATTAATAGATGCGGATCTGCACCATCCCATGCAGCATCATATTTGGGACTTGACTAATGCAATTGGTCTGAGCGATGTCATCGTTAATCAAGCTGAGTTTGAGATGGCTGTGCGAGAAGTGATGGATAACTTGGATGTGCTTCCTTCTGGGGTGATTCCTCCTAATCCATTGGCTCTTGTTGACTCAAAGCGGATGGCTGGATTAATTGACAATTTTTCTAAAGACTACGATTTTATAATCCTTGATACGCCTCCAATTGTTCTGGTGGCAGATGCTCTGGCAGTAGGCAAGATGACTGATGGTATGTTATTGGTAGTTCGCCCAGGCGTGGTTGATACTGTCAGCGCTGCTGCTTGTAAGCAATTTTTGGTGCAATCAGGTCAGAAGGTCTTGGGCTTGGTCGTCAATGGTGTGATTGTGGAAAACGAACCTGATAGTTATTTCCACCATGCCAAGGCATACTACAAGGAAGATGCCAGTACGCCAAAAATGCTGACAGCGAAGGCTCCTAAAAATAGCGATCGCGCTTAAACAAGCATTAATCGATTACTTCTAGCTCGAACCATAAGCGTACTGTTGTAAGGACCTTCTATACGCTTATGGCGAATCCTCTTCTCCTAACCGTGTTCGGGGTAGGAGAATTTTGTTATGGGAAAAAGGCGAGTCCCCTTTCCGTGTAGAGAAGACCGCTGATATACACTTGCTTAAATGCGTTACGTTGATACCCCTCACCAATAGGACAACTAAGCAAATTCGCTCTTGCAGGCTGCTACTGCGGATCGGCAAAGAAATATCTTCTAGTAGAGAATATTAAATAAAATTGTATTTTTGCATAGTGGCTGTCAAATTACACTTTTAAATACAGACTTCATTAGCAGTTTATATCCGATGCCTCGGAAAGTTAATTGTAAAGTACACAAGTACAATTTATACAATTAAGCGGCTTTATGTATAAACTCAGTTCGCATCTTCCATAAGGAGTATTCATAATTCCTACTTTTGATAGTAGTAATAGCCTTCGGAAAGTTAATTGCAAAGTACAATTCATACAACTAAGTAATCTTACGTATAAATTTAGTTTGCATCTTCCATAGGGAGTATTTATAATTCCTACTTTTGATAGTAGTAATAGACTGCGGAAAGTTAATTGTAAAGTACAATTCATGTAACTAAGTGATCTTACGTATAAACTTAGTCCGCATCTTCCATAAGGAGTATTCATAATTCCTACTTTTGATAGTAGTAATAGGCTTCGGAAAGTTAGTTGTAAAGTACAATCCATATAACTAAGTAATCTTACGTATAAACTTAGCCCGCATCTTCCATAAGGAGTATTTGATAACTACTACTTTTGATAGTAGTAGTAGGAGTAACGAGTTCTCTTCTAGGGTGGTATTAGATTTGGTAAAAGCTTAGGAATGGCTGGGTCAGGGTTTTTCGGGTTTGGGAGAAATTATTGGGCAGTGTTAAAATTGAGCCATTTTTTGCCTTCATAGCGTCTTGAACCTCATTATAAAGTTGCCATGAAGTCAAGCGGGAAATTTGAGAACTTTCTGTAAAATCTGGCAAATTCAATTTACTTAAGTAGGGTTTTACAGTAATCTAAGCAATTATGAGGAAGAGAATCTCAGACTCTCAAGTCAGCTAAGCAATCATGCTGAAATAAATCTACTGACAGACTGCTTAATTAATCTTTGCCACAACAAAAAAACAACCAATACACCTAGCTATATATAGGTATTGTTATGCGTAAACCTGTTTTGACTATCTTCTACCAGTTCAATCCGAGTAGCATTAGCATCGGGGGTATACAAACAGTCATACGCACTTTTGTTAAATACGCTCCTAGCGAGTTTGAAATCCGGCTGGTAGGCACGGAGAACGATCCATCGCAACCCATAGGAGTATGGAGAGACGCCCAGTTGGCAGGCAGAGAGATCCGCTTTATGCCCTTGTTTTTTATAGAAAACGATAACTTTAAAAAAATAGTACCAACCACTATTAAATATACGGCTGCCCTTTTGGGTCGGAATTTGAGTTCGGATTTCATGCACTTTCACAGGCTGGAACCCACACTTTTTACTCGCAACTGGTCAGGAGAAAAGACTCTCTTTATTCACAACGATATTCAAAAGCAAATTAATTCTGCGGACAAAAAAAATGCGATTCTGTGGCAACGTTTTCCAGCAGCATATTTTGCTATCGAACGCTATCTTGTAAGTCAGTTTTCTCAAATCTTGTCGTGTAATACTGAATCGGTGCAACATTACCAGCAGCATTACCCAGAGATAGCAGAGCGCATTTCCTACGTCAAAAACACAGTAGATAACGAAATCTGCTACCCATTGACCTTAGATGAACGAGAGAAAGGTAGGCGCACACTTGCACAGCAGATGGGTTTAGCGGAAGATACACGCTTTATTCTATTTGCTGGTCGCCTTCACGCCCAGAAAGATCCCGTCTTGCTAGTCCGCTCCATTGCTGCCCTGAACGATTCAAATGTTCACCTCCTCATAGCAGGCGATGGAGACTTAAAGGATAAGCTACGTTCTGAGATTTCCCGCCTTGGATTGTCCGGACAGGTAACGCTGCTGGGACCATTAGCCCAGGCAGAACTTGCACAGTTGCAACGTGTATGTAGTGTTTTTGTACTAACGAGCGCCTATGAAGGTCTTCCTATGGTCGTTCTCGAAGCACTTGCCAGTGGTACGCCAGTGGTGACAACCCAATGCGGCGAAACTCCAAACCTACTCACTACTGATAGTGGAGTGGTGTGCGAGGAGCGATCGCCAGCCGCAATTGCAGATGCCTTGCGGAAGGTACTGCACAACGGTGGAGATTATCCAATCGAGGCATGCGTTAAAGCTGCCAAACCTTACAGTGCCAAGACTGTCGTGGGTGATATCTACAGCGATATGCTAAGCCGCTGGCAACAGCGGAATTTGTCTACTAGCCAGATTAATCAAAAAACTTTTACCGGGGTTTCGCCATGAAAATTGCCGTAATTGGAGCAAAAGGGTTGCCTGCTAAACAGGGTGGTATCGAGCACCACTGTGAAGAAATTTATTCACGGGTTGTGGAACAGGGTCATGAAGTGGATTTGTTTGCCCGTTCCTCATACACTGGAGATGTTTCGCTCAGCCACTATAACGTTCATGGTGTGAAGGTTGTTTCCATACCCAGCTTGAATATCAAGGGAATGGATGCTCTGTTGAGTTCGGCGCTGGGAGCGATCGCTTGCAATGCGAAGCGTTATGATATCGTTCACTTCCACGCTTTAGGACCAGCCCTCTTTACTTGGCTACCCAAACTTGCTTCCTCGGCAAAAGTTGTTGTTACCTGTCATGGCTTAGATTGGCAACGTGCCAAATGGAACAAAGCTTCTAGCGACCTAATCCGTCGCGGCGAACGTGCTGCTGTCCGCTTCTCTGATAGCATGATCGTCGTCTCAGAGGAACTGCGCTCATACTTTAAGGAAACTTACGGTAAGGAGACAATTTATATTCCTAACGCACCCTCAAATATGGGTGATTCAGACCCTACTTTTAGCTATGGAACTTCGCTAGGTCTGGAACAGGGACGCTATATTCTATTTTTAGGTAGACTCGTACCGGAAAAGTGCCCCGACTTACTCATCAAAGCCTTCCAAAATCTTCAGCAAGAAGGATGGAAACTCGTCATGGTGGGCGGTACCAGCGATACCAATGAGTTCACCTCGGAGATCACCGAGATGGCGGCGAATAACAAGAACATCATATTCACAGGTGAACTTAGAGGTCCCCGTCTTGCAGAAATCCTTCGGGGTGCGGGATTGTTTGTACTTCCTTCTGAGTTGGAGGGATTACCTCTATCAATGTTGGAAGCAATGCAGGAAGGTGTTCCCGTACTCGGTAGTGACATTCCCGTGCATCAGCAATTGATTGGCAAAAACCGAGGGATGCTTTTCCAGGTAAAAAATGTAGACTCCTGCCTCCGCAGCTTGGAATGGGCAATCAATCACCAGAATGAATTGGCGGTAATGGCTAAAAACGCCCAGAGTTATGTGCAAGCACACTATACCTGGAACCAGATTACTAGCGAAACATTGGAGTTGTACAGAACACTCACCGCCCTTGCTCCACTAGACAACGAAAACGGCAAACGAATTCCAGTTCCATCAGACCTGGTCAAGGCTTAAGAGCGCTGTTGCATTTCTAAATTGTCAATATAACTTAATATTTTCCTGCCAGGTGATAGGGGCGCACAAATAGCTGTACGCCCCTACTATTTTTTGTCTTTATATTATCTTTATATTTTTTTTACACAAAATAGCCATGAACACTCACTTCACCAGTGTTATAAGCGCGACACACATATTTACATTCAATTCCGTATTTACTAGCAGCATTTAGCAGCATTCAGTTAAAAAAACTTAGCTTTCAGGACAAAATCAGAAAAACATCCTTTAATTTATTTGTAGAAAAATATACTTAAAGCGTCTCCGTATGTTTTCGGGTTTATAAAGGAGTTCTTTACAAAAAATTCAAAAAATTCACTGATGTCAAGACCCTGTAGTGTTTCATATCCTAGAGGGGTAAACAAAACTATTTACCAAAATGAACGCCTTTATCAAGAAACTAATTTCTACAAGCGTCATGTTTCTCTTCACGGCTGCTGGTTTCGTAGTATTGGCATTTTCGGTAGTCTTGATGACGGTTGAATCCCTCGTCTCGTACGTGTTGTCACAAGTAACAGCACTACAAAATCATTCTTTAACAGAACGTGTTACTAGCGTGAAAGAACCGTCTTCTGTTAAAGGCTAATGCCTTGGTACTTTTCGGGTAAATTTAACCAGTATTCAGGGGCGAATTGCGTGTACGGGCGCGGAAGATAAAGCAGCCTACTCCTTGGAATCGTCAGGAGTTCCGTAGTAGATGCCCCTGCCATTGGTACCAACGAAAACCAAGCCAAACTGTTGCCAACTCGCCTCCATCGCATTTGGCTCGCCAGCGATGGGATTTTGGCTAGAACCAATGCTTATCCAAGTTCTGCCTCTGTCGAGAGAACGGAAGATCCCCTCGCCCATACCAGAAATTTTTCCATACAAATAAAGCTCTGGAGTTGTCCTTCCGGTCTGCGGTTTCCCAAAAGTAAACAAATGCGCCTTTTCTACTGAAGGCAGCTTAGCGAACGTTTTGCCACCGTCTGTGGAGTGGAATAAACCTTCCTAGTCTAAGCTGAGCCAGACTTCATTTTTCGCATCTGGAACTGTTTTCAGCGCATACGAATAGTAGTCACTCCTAATATTGGGAATCGATGAGTTGACAATGCTAAAGGCTAAAGGATGCACCTTGGTCAGTGCTGCGGTAAACTTTGCTGTCGCTGTAATAGTAAAAAGTATTTCCATCTACTTTATTCGCCACCAAGGGCTGATCTCAATACCAGGGACATTCTGAGCAATTTGGTAGTCCAGACACTGCACTCCCTGAAGCGCCGCCATTAGTGGTGCGTAGGGGTAGAGCTTTACTTACAGCTAAAACGAACAAGTTTGGATGGCGTTGCCGATATCGCTACGCGCAGTGGTAATTGATGCCGGAAACGACGCAAACTTCTTCCAGGTTAATCCAGCGTCTGTTGAAGGTTAATCCAGCGTCTGTTGAAGTTGCTTCTGTATAAGTTGAGTGCCACCTTGAACCGCCAACGCGGACGAGATGCCAACGCTCTTTGGTAAGCGTTGGGGAAAAAGAAGCGACTTTCGCCCATTGTCGCGCCTGCATTCGAGGATCTCCACACCCCATCGTGCCGCGAATCAAAGAAAATAATGTTGGAGTTAGCCGGATTGAGGGCTAGTCTTTTTCCCACCCAGCAATGCTCAACATTACTGTCTATCCCTAAGTTTATGTTTAGTTTAGTCCAGTTTTTACCTCGCTCTGTGGACTTAAAGATTGATCCTTTGGGTTGCCGCTGGGAGTATTTACCTGCTGCCATGTAAACGATATTTGGGTTGATGGGATCTGTTGCGATCGCTTCTTCCCCGTAATATGTTTTCTCTTTCATTGTGAAGCTGTCATGTAATCGAATGCAGGTTTTATCTTCGGCATTCCAGCGATAAAAGCCACCTACGTCGGTTCTGATCTAAACCAGATCCTTTTGTGCGTTGTAAGTATAAACACCTGTAACAAACCCTCTACTGCCTATCGACACGTTAGCCCAGCGACGTAGGAAGTGGGTGCCATCGGTACGGACACAAGATCCGCGCCTACAATCGGCTGTTGGTTGCTACCTATTGCTACTAGCAGTACACCCAAGCATAGTGCCAATAAACACAGGAGCCACAGCCCGATGGAGAAGTTTTAATATCATGATTGCCTAAACACTGGTAAGATTACAGACATTTTGCAGAGAATAATGTAAGTTATCTATTTCATAAAGTTGAAGTTCTAATGAAGAATTATCAAGCCTTCCATAGCTCAATGCCAAATGTGTAAATATTCAGTGTCTTTATAAAAGCTTTAAACTTTGGGGGGGAATTCTCACAAATCCACACTGTTGTCTGTGGTAAATTAAATTTGCTTGCTTAAAAAGAGATTGGCACCCAAGTACGATCGCTTTAACTGTTGCTGAGATATTTTTGCCAATCTGTACTAGCGTTAGTAGCAATTGACTATTTATTCAATGAAATATGCTGACGACCTTAGAAGGCCGTCTACTGATGCAGTAGCGATGAACCAAGGCAAACTAAGGAGAAAAATGTGCTGGAGCTGAGCCACCTGCTCAAAAAATTGATGAGCATTCTACCGATTTTCCCGCATCTTGCGCCGCTAAAGACTCCCAAGCTGCGATCGCTATCTATAAATCTCTTTTTCTGGAAGTCTTCATTGGTAGAACATCAAGGATTTCTCCGTAATATTTGCTACTTTGAGGGACAAGCATGAACCTGAAAACGCAAGTCATGCGGGGAGGAGTCTACCTGGTACTGCGTCAGGGACTGGGAGTATTCATCAGTCTGGCAGGAGTGATGCTAGTTACCAAAGTCATAGGACCGGAGAAATACGGTCTCTATGCTGCCACCATCAGTATATTTTTGTACCTTCAGATGCTCAGCCAGCTAGGCATTGAAGTTTATCTGGTGCGGCGGGAAGGGGAAGAGGAACTCGGAGTATATCACCAAGCTTTCACCCTGCTGTTGCTGCAAGCGTTTACAGGAATGCTTTTAGCTTTTTTGGCGCTTCCCTTAATAGAAAGCTGGGTGAACATCCAAGGGTTTCGCCCGGTAGCGCAAGTCTTGTTTCTGGGACTTCCCGTCGTTCTCCTCAATCAAGTCCCGATGGCTCGGCTAGAGCGCAATCTAGATTACAAGCGGGTAGCTTTAATTGAACTTCTCGGTCAGTTAGTTTACTACGTGATAGCCTTTCCAATGGCTTTTCGGGGAGCCGGAGTTTGGGCGCTGGTGGCTGGATGGTGGCTACAGCAAGTTCAAACTCTAGCACTACTCTACTGGAGTGCCGGATATCGTCCCCGCTTTGCTTGGAATTGGGTTTTAGTTAAGCAGATGCTGGGATACAGCATCGGATTTTCTACCTCAGTCTGGGTGTGGCAACTACGTACTCTGATCAACCCCCTGCTAGTAGGTAGATACGCTGGTGCCGAGGCAGTGGGATATGTAGCCCTAGCCATCCGGATCATCGACATTCTCAGTTTCGTAAAAACCGCAACGTGGCGGATTTCCATTGCCACCTTGGGGCGCTTGCAGGGAGATCGAGAACGGTTACGCAGAGCTGTCACTGAGGGCATGGGTCTTCAGATATTAGCTTTAGGACCCCTGCTCGTAGTAGTCAGCTGGGCTTTGCCTGTGCTTATTCCATTGGTGTTTGGCGATCGCTGGCTTCCTGTAGTGGCGATCTATCCTTATATCGCCTTGAGCAATCTGACCAACTCCATGTTTAATATGCATTCCTCAACCCTCTACGTTTTGCGGCGGAACTGGGAAGTTACAGTTTTTCACATCGTGTATATGGCTCTTTTTGTAGGAGCAGCATTCGTGCTGTTACCCCGCTTGGAATTAGTGGGATACGGCTGGGCTGAGGTGGCGACTTTAGCGAGTTATATTGTCATCCACTTCTACCTAGTGCGGGACATTGGCAGTCCTGACTATCGATTGGCTGGCTTGTGGTGCGGGACCTTTGGAATAGCTTTGTTTGCCTACCAGTTAGGATGGTGGGTAGTTTTGGGCTTAGTAGTCGTGGCATTGTTGCCCAGTACCCAGCAGAAGCTGAGAGATTATATTAAAAGTATCAAAGGAGTGAAGCAGGAAAAATCATCCGAAGCTTAACGCCACCTTCAACAAAAACTGCATCATCCTAGAAACTTGTCAAAAGTCATTTTCTCCCCCCTCACCCGACTGAAAAGACCTAGACTTGAGTTTAATTCTAGATACTTTTACCACCCTCTAAAGTCGTGAATCCACTCCTAAATTTCGCTGAAAAGAGATTCTCGGTTCTGGCGCTGCTAGTGTTCTCAGGATTATTAAACTTTGCTAGCTTAAACAATGCCTCGGAGGGAACAGCTGGCTACGCTGTTTATGTTTCTTCCGTGTTTGACAAGATTATATCGCTGCTACAGATGGGAGTCTATGCAGGGACAATCTTTTTTATTTTTGCCCGGTTCAAAAGTGTTGTTCGTCCAGCTTTGAGAGACGTTTTCTTATGGGGTTTAGTCGCAACGATTGTAATCTCATTTTTTTGGTCTGATTTTCCGCCTATTTCTAGAAAAGCTGGCCTCAATGTATTACAAACAACCTTGTTTGGACTGTATTTGGCTTCGCGCTATACCTTGAAAGAGCAAGTACGCATAATAGCGTGGGCGCTGGGTATAGGAGCAGTAATTACCGTAATGTACACCCTAGTTTTTCGGGGAGGTGGAATAGAAAGTGGAACTCATGCAGGAGCTTGGCGGGGGCCTTTGTTACACAAAAACCTCTTGTCTCGCCTGATGCTGGTACCAGCATTGTCTACCTTACTTGTGGCTCTGAACGTTCGCAAATATCGTTACTTGGTATGGGGTGTCTGTGGTATTTGCGTTGGCGTGATTGTACTTACAACTTCAAAAACTGCTTTAATCATCTTCTTGACTTTGATAATTCTCTTGCCTTTTTACAGCGCTTTACGGTGGAGCGACAACTTAGCTATTCCCTTCTTCATTACATTGATATTAATCGGTGGAAGTCTAGCTACATGGGGCGTGGCAAGTTGGGATAACTTGCTGTTTAGCTTAGGCAAAGATCCTACCCTCAGCGGTCGTACAGAGATTTGGGATGCTGTAATAGAAAAAATCTGGGATCGCCCTTGGTTAGGCTATGGTTATCAGGGATTTTGGCTGGATGGAGGGGAGTCGGAATATGTTTGGCGTGTACTTCGCTACAAGGTATACCACGCTCACAATGGCTTTTTAAACTTGACGGTTGATATCGGCTTTGTAGGGATATTCTTCTTTGGGCTTAGTATTATTTTCACCTATTTTAGAGCCATAAAATGGGTGCGTTCGACTAAAGAACCAGAAGATTTATGGCCCATAACCTACGTGACGTTTTTACTAATGTATAACTATACCGAAAGTACAATTGTAGAACCGCACTCTCTGTTTTGGATATTGTATGTATCAGTAACCTTATCATTGAAGCGCCTCCCAATGTCGAATATTAGGTCGTTTGAGACGGAGGAAAGAAAGGAAGGATTAGTTGAAACAACGTAGTAAGGTTAGCAATAAATTTACCAACTTTTTCAAGTAACCCTTCCCTTAACTCCTCCCCAGAGAGCGGGAATTAGGCAATAGAAGTATTTTCAACCTCAAATAAAAATGTCTAGCCTAACAATTTTTCTTACTTCCCTATATGGCGGTGGCGCTGAGAGAGTCCTAGTTAATTTGGCTCGTGGTTTTGTCGAGCAAGGCTTAAGCGTAGACTTAGTTTTAGTGAAGGTGGAAGGACCTTATCTGTCTCTAGTACCGCCAGAGGTGAGAATTGTGGACTTGAAAGGTAAGCGGCTGCTATCAAGTCTCCCCGCCTTGGTACGCTATCTGAAAGAAAATAAACCTACAGCTTTGCTTTCGGCTTTGGAAGATACGAATATCGTGGCTTTGTTGGCTCGAAGGTTGGCTGGTGTATCTACAAGAGTGGTAGTGAGCGTACATAACACCCTGTCCCAAGAGGCGCAAAACTCTAAGCAGCTGAAAAGGCGAATTGCACCTTACTTGGTACGCTGGTTTTACCCGATGGCTGATGCAGTTGTTAGTGTGTCTCAAGGGTCGGCTGATGATTTGGTGCATCTAGGATTAGCAAAAGAGCAAATCAAAGTTATTTACAACCCAGTTGTTACCCCGGATCTGTTCAAAAAAGCCAGTGAACTTGTGGAACATCCTTGGTTTGAGGCGGGACAGCCTCCGGTGATTTTGGGTGTGGGACGCCTGGAAAAGCAGAAAGACTTTCCTTCTTTGATTCGCGCCTTTGCTCAAGTGCAACAACAGCGTCCGGCGCGGCTGATGATTTTAGGGGAGGGAACGGAGCGATCGCAGCTTGAAGCTTTGGTGCAGGAATTGGGTGTAGCATCGAATGTGGCTTTACCTGGGTTTGTGGCGAATCCCTATGCTTATATGGCATCTTCAGCAGTATTCGTCCTATCTTCTTTATATGAAGGATTGCCTACTGTACTCATTGAGGCGATCGCTATGGGAACTAGGGTAGTTTCTACCGATTGTCCTAGCGGGCCAGAAGAGATTTTAGCAAACGGAAAGTACGGTCAGTTAGTCAGTGTTGGAGATGTCAAAGGTTTAGCAGAAGCGATCGCGACTACCTTAGATAAGCCTTCTGACTCGGAAGCACTGCGGCTAAGAGCTGATGAGTTCTCCCTGGAAAAGTCTGTAGCACAGTATCGGCAAGTATTGGGTATTGATTCATAGGCATTGCTGTGTTCTTCCCAAGCTTGCTGCTATTGTCACTACTCAAACCAGACGCTCATAACAACACTAAAAGCATGAACAGCAACCCTAAAGTTAGCATCGCCATTAATAACTACAATTATGCTCGTTTCCTATCACAGGCAATTGATAGCGCCCTAAGGCAAACCTATCCCCACGTCGAGGTAATTGTGGTGGACGACGGTTCTACCGACAACTCACGAGAAGTTATTGCCAGTTATGGCGATAAAATTCTCCCGGTGCTAAAGGAAAATGGGGGACAAGCTTCAGCTTTCAATGCAGGCTTTGCGGCGAGTAAAGGAGATATTGTTTGCTTTTTGGATGCTGACGATACTTTTGTACCTGAAAAAGCAGAAAAAGTAGTAGAAGCATTAGGCGATCGCCCAGATTTAGGTTGGTGTTTCCATCCTCTTAAATTTGTGGACGAAAAGTTAGTGGAAATAAATGATAAAAAACTTAAAACCAGTCCCGATTTATTCCGCGAGTACGATTTGACACAGTTAACGAAAAGTGGCAGATTCTACAAAAACTTTCCCTACCCCTCCACCTCTGGTCTTTGCTTGAAACGGTCACTCTTACAACAAATTCTGCCAATGCCGGATAAAGCAGGAAGCACTTTGCTCAATGATGCTTTTTTAATTTTTAGCTCATTAGGGCTAAGTAAAGGGATCGTTTTGGATAAGGAATTAAGTCTTTATCGGGTACATGGGAAGAACGCCAATGCTATCGGAAAAGAGACTAAGGGGAAATCAAAAGACTATCAGAAGCGAACCGCCAAGATCAATATCCTTTTAGGCTATTGGATAGGAGTCAAATTCCCATCATTTTATGAGTTTTCTAACCACATGATGGCGACAGGAATGGGTGTGTATCTCCGGAATGGAGAAATGGATGCGGAGTTTAAAAAACTTGTTAAAAATCATCTTGCCACCGTAAAACCGATAGATAAACTAAAAATCTATATTAGAGCTTTCTATAATTTTGTAAAAAATCCTAAATATTAAACTTAAGCAATATAACTTCTCGTACACCATTAATTTACTGGGAATGAAATCGGGAATGAACAGAGACTTACACAAATAAGTGATTGGTGTTCATCTGTGTTTATCTTTGGTTATAAATTATGAAAATACCAAAATTTATCGCTTTGACTGGTTTGCCTATTTTGGTGGGAATTATTGCTGCGTGTGCCACTAGCAACCAACAACCGCAAACATACAAAAGCCTTGGCATAGCATCTGTAGCCGCAGCACCCATCTACTCGATCGGGGGAAATGGATATCGCTGGGCTAACGTTTCTATAGGTGGAGGTGGGTTTGTTACAGGTGTCTACCCCCATCCTTTAGAAAAGGATCTTGTTTATATCAGAACTGACGTTGGTGGTTTTTATCGCTGGAATGCAGCAGATAAAAGTTGGATTCCTTTAAATGACAGCTTTCCACTTGCCCAAAAAACTTATTACGGGGGAGAAGCACTAGCCGTCGATCCAAATGATGCAAATATTGTCTACATGGCGGCAGGCAAATACTCCCAGTGGGAGCCAAAGGGGTCAATTTTCAAGTCTAGCGATCGAGGAAAAACTTGGACTAAGTTGAAGATAGACTTAGGGATGGACAGCAACTCCGAAGAGCGGTGGGCAGGAGAAAGGTTAGCTGTCGATCCGTCTAACTCTAAAGTAATCTTTTTTGGTTCGCGGCACGATGGGTTGTGGAAGTCGTCTGACGCGGGGGCGACATGGGCTAGAGTTACTTCTTTTTCCCCGAATCTGACAAAAGGAATTGGAATTTTAGGCATTGCGTTTGACAAGCGATCGCCCGGTTTAGTCTACGCAAATGTCTATGGAGATGGAATCTATAAATCTACTGACACGGGTAATACTTGGAGCAAAATCCAGGGAAGCCCGACACAGGCACAGCGAATGGCTGTTTCCAGCAACGGTATTCTCTACGTTACGCACAAATCAGGAGTTAGCAAATATGCTGGTGGAACCTGGAGTAACATCACTCCAGATGGCAAGCCAGCGTTTTTCAATGCCTTGGGTGTTAACCCAACGAATCCCAATCATTTAGTAGTATCTTTAGGTCAAATAACTAGCAAAATCCTCTATAGTTCCTTAGATGGGGGAGCGACTTGGACAGAAAAAAAGGCAAATATAAACCACACGGTTTCTTGGTGGCATGATGCCATGTTTGAATCGTGGGTTTCAGCAATTGAATTTGACCCGAAAGTGCCGGGAAAAGTTTGGTTGACGAATGGTTCTGGAATTTGGCAAACAGACAATATCAACGCCAATCCGGTGACTTGGGCTAACTATCAGCAAGGACAAGAAGAGATAGTCGCTTTCGCCCTAGCTGCACCTCCAAAAGGTGCTGTGTTATTGAGTGGTGTAGCCGATGTAGACGGTTTCAATCACAACAATGGGCTTAATTCTTATCCATCGAAAAGGATGGGCGGTATCGGACCTTGGCCTCAGCATACTTACGGTATTACCTACTCCGAAAGCGACCCGTCGCGGGTGGTGCGGGTTGGTGGTGTGGAGTGGGAACCAATCCACAATGGCGGAACAACTTCGACAGACGGCGGATTGACTTGGAAGAAGTTTGGGTCATTTCCCTCAAAGGCAATGCCGTTGCGCGTAGCTATATCGGCAAATAACCCAAACAATTTTGTCGTGACTCTCAGTGAGGCTCAGCCGATACAGACAACTGATGGCGGCGCGTCATGGAGTAAAGTGTCGGGGCTACCTAATGGGGCTAAAGGCCCCTGGTATTGGGGTGAGCCGTTGGCCGCAGATAAAGTAGATGGCAACACGTTTTACTATTACAGCGAAGGCAAAGTTTATCGCAGTACTGATAGGGGTGAATCGTTTCAGGTTGTTAACTCATCGATTAAAAGCGAGTATTGGGCAGATTTGTGGTGCAGGCTGAAAACAGTTCCGGGTGTGAAAGATGAGGTGTGGCTTAGTCTGGATTGGAATGGTTTGTACCGTTCAACAGACGGTGGCAAGACGCTGACTAAGCTGCCTTCAGTAGAGAGGGCGCATTTGTTTGCCTTCGGGAAACCGCCGGATGGCAGCACGACTCCGGCACTTTATCTCTATGGAAAAGTTGCTGGTATGGGCGAGGGAATTTTTCGTTCTCTTGATAGAGGCCAAACTTGGACGAGCATTGGCTCTCAAGAGAATCCTATCGGTGGTGAGCCAAATGTGATGGAGGCGAGTTGGCAGCAGTTTGGGCTGGTGTTTATCGGTACCAATGGTAGGGGCATCTACTACGGAAAACCAGATGGTTCCTCTGGATAGGCGGCTTCATCTTCCACGCGGGCGATCGCACTCCGTCACTGAAAGTTTGCTTTTTCCCGCTCCCAGCCTCCAACTTGAAACGCCTGTGATGAGGCTGAGCCTCATCGCAGGCGTCAGCTTTTTTAATTAACTTTGCCTTGTGTAGCGTCCCATCAGTTCTACAGCCTCGAAAATATGACCTTGCTACGGATAAAGCTGTAGGGGCACAAAAGTTTGCGCCCCTACAATCGTTACGTTTTATTTGAGTTCCGCAGGAGGCAGAGCCTCAGGGATGACAAGGTGTTTTAAGTCGAGGGAACCAACCGTTTCCGCAAGGATTCGGCGCGGCGCTTGGCGGTGCCATTGTCAGGCTCGTGCTTCAGCGCTTCCTCATAGCTTTCCAACGCCTGAGCGGTTAACTTCTTCTTCTCGTAAACATGA
The DNA here is from genome assembly GCF_039961875.1 of Trichocoleus sp. ST-U2. Taxonomy (NCBI): domain Bacteria; kingdom Bacillati; phylum Cyanobacteriota; class Cyanophyceae; order Leptolyngbyales; family Trichocoleusaceae; genus Trichocoleus; species Trichocoleus sp. ST-U2. The sequence goes on from NZ_JAMPJY010000007.1 coordinate 136,205, forward strand.
CCCAGATTATTGAGCGCCGTGACATAATTTGGAGCTATTTTCAAAGCTTCTTTGTAGTTGCGAATCGCTACGTCGTACTGCTCTTGGGAGAAGTAAGCAAAGCCTAAGGCATTGTAGATAGGCGCGAGGTTTTCCTCTTCGGCATCCTCAGCTTTGAGTGCTTTTTGAAGCAGCGAGATTGCCTGAGTGTAAAGTTTTTTATCTAAATAGATGCTGCCGAGTTCGTAAAACTCTTGGGTTGTGCATTTGTCGTTTTGCACCTTATTTTGCAGCCGAGAGAGGACACTTTCAACTTTGCGGGTTTTGAAAACCTGGCGCACAACTGCCCAACCGGCAACGGCAAGCAGTACCAGCAACAAGGAGAGATAAAAAATTGCCAGAGAGTTATCCATTGCCCTTCAAATACAGAGATTAATTTGCTTTCTCTATTCATTATGGGACGTGATTGCGGCGGAGGTGGATCGCCACAGGTGCCCTATCGGAAGTTTTCTAAAATCGGTTGGTATCGCTCTGGGGGAGTCCCCAATACTTCACCCGTTCTTGTAGCCAGCCTTCTCGTTTCCAACGCGCGATCGCATCATTTACCCGTTGCCGCAATTGATTGTACTGCAAGCCTTTGGGCATCACTACTGCTAGCGGCTCCCCTGACAAGCGTACCGGCAGCAGTCGGTACTGGGGGTATTCCTGCACCCAGCCGCTGAGAATGCTGGCATCGGCGGCGAAGGCATCGGCGTTACCCGATTCCAGGAGCGATCGCGCCTGTTCGTAGGAATCTACGCCAATTAGCTGAACTTGGGGGATAAGATAGCGCACCGTAGAAATCGTATCCGATCCTTTCAGAACGGCGACTTTTCTCTGTTGCAGATCGTTAAGCCTTTGTAAGGATGCGTCCTGAGTGACTAAAGCGGTGCCGTCTAGGTAGTAAGGAATGCTGAAGTTGACCAAGCGATCGCGCGAAGCATTTTGTGTCACCCTCCCGATCGTCAGATCGACCGTTCCATCTACCACCACCGAGAGCCGATCTCGATTCGCCACCGGCTGCAACTTTACCGCATCGGGTTTATCTAGGAGTTCTGCTGCTAAACGCTGGGCAATGTCAATTTCCAGCCCTTGCAGTTTGCCTTCCCCATCCCGAAAAGCCAGGGGACGGACATTGTCTTTCACTGCAACAATTAGGTAGCCGCGCTCCACAATCTCTTGTAGCTCGGCAGCAACCGCTAAGTTTGGCGTTTTTATACTAGCAAAGAGCCAAAGAAAAAACATTCCCAGGCGGTGCCTGGGAACGAGGCTGGCAACAAACGAGTGGCGAGCTTCATTCATCCCACCCTCTGGGAAGGACAAAGCCCTACATCCTTCATCCTTTACCCTTGAGCCTGTGTAGCGAGTTGCAGCACTTTGTCAAAGCCAGCGGGATCGAGAACAGCCATCTGCGCCAGCATCTTGCGATTAATCTGGACATTCGCCTTTTTCAATTTGCCCATCAGCTGGCTATAGCTAATGCCGTGCTGACGTGCTGCGGCGTTGATACGGGTGATCCAGAGGCTGCGGAAATCGCGTTTGCGCTTCTTGCGATCGCGGTAGGCGTTACGCAGCGCCTTCATGACCTGTTGATTGGCTGTCCGGAACAAAGTTGAATGAGAACCTCGGAAGCCTTTGGCTAGTTTGAGAATTTTTTTGCGGCGTTTGCGAGCAACGTTACCGCGTTTTACCCGTGTCATGGCTAATTATTAGTTGTTATTGATCGGTGGTCAGCAGTCATTCGTCATTAGTCATTAGCAATTGACTAGAGACTCATCATAGAAAGCAAATTGCTTCCTTACAAATAGGGCAGCATCAAGCGTACATTTTCTTCATCGCGTTCATGCACCAGAGCCATTTTAGAAATCCGCCGTTTCCGGTCAGAACTCTTGTGCTGTAGCAAGTGACTTTTGAAGGCTTTGCGGTGGACGATTTTGCCGCTGCCGGTGGCTCTAAAACGCTTTGCCGCTGCTTTACGGGTTTTCAGTTTAGGCATGGATGGTCTTTAATTCGACACAATCTATAAAGTTAGCACTATTTAGGCTAATTAGACAAGTTATAAATTTCAAATCTAAGGCAGAATCATAGGATTGCCGTTTGAAATGCGATCGTCAGGGAGAGATGCGATGAGTTTGGAAAAGCTCACGATAGGAACAATTGTTGAACAAGCTTTGCAGAACGGATATATGACGCCATCTCTAGCACAAGAGATTGGCAGCATCTGCGAAATTTCGGAAATTTCTGTTGACGACTACATCGCTTTAGATCGCTTATTCGGGCAACTTTTAACCGATGAAGCGATCGCGATTCCCGGAAAACAGTTTATCAATGTGATGGAAGCATTGGTGCTAATAGAAGCGAGCGTGCAGGTGCTAAAAATGGAAGTATCCAACCCTTGCCTTCTGGATCTGGGAGAGATTGCTGCTTATGCGCTCAATCGACTGCCACCCCTCTATGCCACCACTGAGGAAGGCGCTAGCTTTCAGCGTCAGCGTGGCAAGGAGGAACTTCGAGAGTTAATTACCCAGAAAGTTAAAGAAGCGATCGCGCGATCGCCGATGCCAGGATGATTCGGCTGCTCGCCCTTCCCCTGAGTGTATAAAGTGTATACCGCTAGCTTCGCCTTACTGAACCAGAATCCGTCCGGTGTAACCCGATCCGTTGTAGCGTTGAAGTACATTTTGGGCGATCGCTTCCGCCTTCCCAACCTCTACCAAAGCAACGCAAGCGCCCCCAAACCCAGCACCCGTCAACCGTGCGCCGAATACGCCACGGGTTTCTTGCAACATTCTCACCAGGGTATCCAACGCCGGTACGGAAACTTCGTAATCGTCCCGCAAACTGGCATGAGAAGCATTCATCAACTCGCCAAAGCGCTCCGGAGAGACGCCCTGTATCGCCTCCAGCACCCGGTTATCCTCTGTAACCACATGAAGAGCGCGACGCCGCAGCGGTTCGGGTAAAGATTCTACAGCTTGCGGATCGGTGATATCTCTGAGCGCCTTCACTCCCAACAACCGTGCTGCTTCCTCACAATCAGCGCGTCGTTGGTTGTAGCCACTTGCCGCCAGGGTACGAGGTACGCCGCTATCGATTACCACAACTTCTGCTCCCTTTGGGAAAGGAAGAACTTGACGTTCCAGCGTGCGCGTGTCCAGAAACAGCATCGAATCAGTGTCAGCAAGACTCGACGCCATCTGATCCATAATTCCGCATTGCACGCCAGCATAGTGAATTTCTGCCTGTTGTGCGAGTTGGGCGATTTGCACATCATCGAGAGTAAGTGAAAGAAGCGATCTCAATCCTCTGAGAGTCGCCACTTCCAACGCCGCACTGCTAGACAAACCCGAACCAATAGGAACGGAGGATGTAACATACACGTTAACCGGCAAGATAGTGTTACCTTCCTGCTCTAAAAGTCGGATACACCCAAATACATAACTTGCGAAACTAGACGGCGTATGAGTGCTTTCTAAAACGTCTACTTTTTCGTCAAGTTCCGCAGAGTAAAAGTGGTGCTGTTCATCTTTGCTAAATCCCAATTGTACCGTCGTTTTTTGGGGGATAGCTGTTGGGAGGACAAATCCATCGTTATAGTCAGTGTGTTCGCCTAGTAGATTTACTCGTCCTGGTGCGCTGGCTTCGACTTCTGGTTCTGTACCGAATACTTGTTGAAAATTCATCATGGTTTGTTGAGAGAAAGTACCTAGCGATGTTTATAATCGCAACTTCTGCCCCCCTTCAGAAGAAGGAGGGCAGAAATTACGAGAGCTTTTATCAAACGAAGTCTGTCTTCGCTGACTGTCGAGAGGCAAAGTTTCGGGTCTTTACAAATAGATTTCAAACCGGCTGAGAAGCCTTTCCTAACTATATAGACTCAGGATTCAGTTGAATCATCTCCCAAGTCGTATAGGTTCCAACCGGACTCCAAAGCACATAGGGGAGTAATAAAAGAGCCGATAATCCAGAAATCGGTAATACAAACAATGCTAAAAGAACCCCTAAAATAACGCCCGATCCCCCTAATAGCGTACCGACTGTAAGGCTGCGGAGTCTGAGCGTGGTAGGAATGTAAGCGACTGTGACAATTTCCAAGAGTAGGTAAAGTGCCATCAACAACCAAGTTTTGAGGCTACCTGGATCTTGTTCCCAAATTATGGTTGCTGATAAAGCTCCGCCTGCAAAAACAATCGTCCAGATAAACGGAATCAGAGGCTCAAAGACAAGCCAACTAGGTCGGGTCAAGTTTTTGACCCATTGAGTATCGCGCGGTCTAAACAAGAGACTTCCTAGCGCAACGAATAAGGTCACGCCCCCAATAATCATCATTGAATTAATCATTTTTTTACCCTCTGCGATCGCCTAGCGTGCCAAATGGTTTATCGCTATACTTGCGCTCCCGATTGAGCTGAAGCAACCTGTACAAATCGATCGTGTCAATTTCAAGAATGACTTTAATCAGTCTTTGGTGTGAGAGTGTGGGTAATTTTGGCTGTTATTCGCTTCAAAGCACTCTTTATCTATCAAAAGATAGATTCAAAATTTCAATCTATTCTAGATATAGAACTTCCAGTTTTTTCTACTATTTCTGTGGTAGTAGATGAATCTCATAAATGAAGGGAGTTTAAATAAAGTATTGATTATGCATCTTCCTTAAGTCAGGCTTGTTTTATCTAAACCAAAACTTCATAAAGTCTCAGTATAACTACTTAAAGCCAGACCGACCGAATCATCGGGTCTTTAGGGGTTTTTTCGTTTTCTTGGCTCTTCAAAGTTTATTGTTTTGATAAAGATTCAGTATAACTACTAGCATTTTTCTTAAAAAATATGTGAAACTTTCATGACAAGCGAAAATACTCTAAAAAATCTGGCGATCGCCAGATTACCAGCCTAAGTAATTTCCGCAAATATTTATCGCTTCTGTTGAGCGCCAAAGATACACAGTTGCCCTTGGTAAGACAATTGTGGCGATCGCTCTTTGGATCATTTCCACGATCAACATTCAGCTTTACGAAGGCTTATTTTATGTCTACTTCAACAATGTGGAAGAAATTGTCAATAGCTGTTAGTGCAGCATTTGTGGGTCTAGGAACAGTTAATTTGGCTCCGGCGAACGCTATAACATTTAACTTTCAAGGGGATGTTGCTATCGACGGATTGGTAAACTCACTCGAAGGCAGCTACACCGTCGCCGATGATATCCTCGAACTCTTAGTTAGTGATGTACGGAGACAAGATCCTTTCCTACAGGTAGAGAATCCTCTTGAATTTTTTTCCTTGAGCGTGAACGGCAATAACGTTTTTAGTGGCAAACCATCAAACTCATCTTTAACATCTTTGATTCCGGTAAAAGGAGTCTTTGCTCTTAGAGAGCTTTTGAGGCTAGATGTTCAGGATGACTTTTTCGTCCTTCAGCTAAGTGTAGCAACCGCTGATGAGGGGCCAAGAGAACCTGTTGCCCAGTGTTTAGTTAAAGAATGTCAAGGATTTACGATTTTTGGCTTTGGAAGTAGAACTCTTCCAGGTGTTTTTGGAGATGGATTTGTTTCCCATAAACCCGTGAATGTTGTCGAGTCCGTACCAGAACCAACGGCAGCGATCGCGCTTGGTGTGATAGGCGCTTCCATGCTAATCCGCAAAAGAAAATTATTGTCCTCGCCACACGCCTAAACTAGATTTCAATTAGCAATATTTGTCATAACAAGCTGCTTGGCAACAGCCTGCATTTTTTCAATTTATGGCAAATTTATGGCGGTTCCATAAGCAGTTAGAAGCACCAATTTTATCAACAGTTAACTTTACGGAGCCTTGTTTTATGTCTACTTCAAAAATGTGGAAGAAATTGTCAATAGCTGTTAGTGCAGCATTGGTGGGTCTGGGAACAGTTAATTTGGCTCCTGCGAACGCCATAACATTTAACTTTCAAGGGAATCTTGATGGAGACTCAGTCGAAGGCACCTACACCGTCGCCGATGAAATTCTAGACTTATTAGTCAGCGATGTACGGATAGGAAATTATCTAGATGTCAAGAATCCTTTTGATTTTTTCTCCTTGAGCGTGAATGGCAATAATATCTTTAGTGGCAAGCCATCAGACTCATTTTTAACATCTTTGATTCCGGTAAATGGAGTTTTTGCTTTCAGAGAGGTTTTGAGACTAGATGTTAATGATACGAATTTTGACTTTCAGCTAAGTGTAGCAACTGGTGATAATGGGCCAAGAGAACCTGTTGCTCAGTGTTTAGTTAAAGAATGTCAAGGATTTACGATTTTTAGCGTTTCGGGCGTTAATGGAAGTGGATTTGTTTCCCATAAACCCGTGAATGTCCCGGAATCCGTACCAGAACCAACCGCCGCGATCGCGCTAGGTGTCATCGGCGCTTCTATGCTAATCCGCAAAAGAAAATTATCGTCCTCGCCACAGGCCTAAACTAGCTTTCAATTAGCAATATTTGCCAGAATAAACTGTTTTACTACAGTCTGCACATTCTGGCAAATTTTTGGTAATTGCAAAACAAGTAACTCCTCTTGTCGCTAGTCACTCCATTTCAAAAGAGAAATAGCTATGAAATTACACTTGAGCATTCCCACGGCATTGATGGGCTTATGCCTCAGCTTTTTGGCAGCGAGAGAAGTGCAAGCTGCCAGCTTCACCTTTACAAAAATTGCGGATACAAGCGATCGCTTCAGTTCCTTTCTGTCATCTCCCGCCTTAAATAATGCTGGAACCGCCGCCTTTTTGGCTGGACTAGATACAGGGAGCATAGGTATTTTCACGGCCAATGGCTCCACAATTACCACGATTGCCAACACCAATAATTTCTTTAGTAGCTTTCGTACTCCTCTCTCCATTAATGATGGAGGAACCGTCGCCTTCAACGCTGTCCTAGCTCAGGTAGCCACAGGTATTTTCAAGGGGAACGGAACAACAACGCCCACTCCTATCGCCCTTGCTTTCCCTCAATCCGACTCGAATGGTGTTGAGTCACCCTGGATTGATGATGACGTTATTGTAGCGAAGGACTACTTTAGCGATTTTTATTCGCCCTCGATTAATAATGCCGGAGTTGTAGCTTTCATAGAGAGACTTTACCGGGGCGAACGTATTCTCACCAGCGAAGGAAAAGTTATCGATACTATCTTTTATGGCAGCGTCAATTCTCCCTTCATCAATGATGAAAGAACTGTAGCCTATAGAATTGAAAGTGGGAATCCTAGCACGGTAATTGTTACGAGTAACGGCACTACAAGGACTATCGTTGCCAGCATTGGAAATAATTATCCTGAGGATTCTGGCTTTGGTTCCCCTGCCCTCAATAATGTAGGAAACGTTGCCTTTTATGCTCCCCCGGCTATTGATCCAAGCAATGATTGGTATACTCCGCCAGAGCCATTTGTGGGAGGAAAAAATGAAGCTTTGTTCGCTAGCAACAGCAAAACAACAACCTTAATTGCAGACACGAGCGGCTCCTTTAACGGCTTTCTTGGCGTTCCCTCAATTAATGATGTGGGAACCATTGCCTTTTTTACTAAACTGGATGCAGGCGGGACAGGGATCTTCACTGGAGCCGATCCCCTAAAAGATAAGGTAATTAGTACTGGTGATACTCTATTTGGTTCCACCGTAACGTCCCTTAGTTTTTCGCGGGAAGGATTAAATAATGCTGGTCAGGTGGCATTTCTTGCCAGTCTTGCGGATGGCACTATGGGCATTTTCCGCGCCGATCCGGGAGTGTCTAGCGAACCGCCAAAGGATGTTCCAGAACCCACTTCAGGCTTGGGTTTACTCGCATTGGGTGCTTTGGGTGCTGGTTCAGTGATGCAGCGTCAACAGAAACAGCAGATCGACGACTAATTATAGATAGCGATCGCATTCCACTTTTACCCATTCCCACTTGCAACTTCTACAATTTTTGAGAAATAGCTTGTATGGCTACCTTCAGAAAAACACTTTCAGCCTTAGTCTTCAGCACAGTCTGCTTTTCCTTATCTGCACTGATAGCACCTAAAAGCGTGCAGGCTGCTACATTGACTACATTAACTTTTGATGAGCTGCCGACTCAACCAGCGGATGATTTGAGTTTTAAGGGCGTTACATTTGACTTTAAAGTAAATGGAGAAAACTCAACTGCTGCCACCTACAATGTTGAAAGAAAATTGAATCTCGGAGGTTTATTCGGCGTTGAAGAAGCATTTTATTTCCTTGATTTATCACCCCCCGTCTTAGAGATCGGTGCGCCAGGAATTTTAACACTTGACTTTGCCATGTCTACTTCTAATATTATGTTCGACGTGGCGAAGCTAGGGGATTTTCGTTTTCAGCCTCTACCCAAATTAACCGTCCAACTTTTTGACGAAGACTTCACTTCTCTTGGCATCACAGAGGTAATTCTGGATAAAACATTCGTAGACGACTTTCCTTCCCCACTCAGAATTAGTGTTTCCGGCACTACTTTTACTTACAGCGGCACCCCTGTAAAACGGGCAGTTGTAGATTTCACTAACGAATTAGGTTCATGGGGATTTGACAACCTTAGTTATCTAACCGCCGATCGAACCGCTTCGGTTCCCGAACCAGCTTCTGTATTGGGTTTACTGGCATTGGGTGCTTTCGGTGCAACTTCACGACTTAAGCGCAAACAAAAAAAGTAAACTAACTCGGCATCCTAGACAAAGCAACCACCGATTTAGGAAAGCGACTCTTTAACGCGGGTATCACCGGACACGGTTTTTTCTCCTGTAAATTGTCTTGATTATTCCAGTTGAAGGTGTTCCAGCGGAAAGGTCCCTTTTGAGCAGCTGCCATCCAGAGTAGGCGCTTCGCTCGTGTCATCGCCACGTAGAGGAGGCGGAATTCCTCTGCGTTTTTGAGCTGTCCCGCTTGTCCCCAGGCTGCGGGTGCTGGGGGTAAGGGATATTGACCGTGGAGACTGGCGCGAATCTGCGCCCTAGCGACCTCTGCTAGGGTAAAATCGCCCAGGAATTGGGCAGCAGTAGGCACCCAAGGACTGCCGGGAATACTATCTTCGTGCAAAAACGGCATAAAGACATAATCCCAGTCCAATCCCTTGGCTTTGTGCATGGTGATGATAGTGAGTTGACCGGCGCGGACATAGCGGGCGTCTGTGTCCTCAGTTTCTACGGGTTCAAAGCGTTCGGAATTCACAATTTCGCTTAAGACTTCCAGAGTAGAACTCATGGAACTGTTGCCGTAGGTTTGTTGGGCGATGCGTTCGGCTAATTTATCCCCTGTGGCGAGTTCGGACGGGTCGTATTTTAAGGTGAGAGCGAGAAAGGTGGGCAATTGGTAGTGGGGCAGTTCCAAGCGGGCGCGAAGCAAACTGCGACAGTACCGCGCCGCCTGATGCACGGGTGGCGTTTGGGGAGGATCGAGCGGGCCGGGATAGAGAAATTGCTCTGGAAAAGTGGCGAGGGCGTTGAGGTCTTGGGTGGGAATCAGCTGACGCTGTACGAGTACCTCTAGTGCGGCTTTTATATAGTCGGGGGAGTGGGGACGATCGAGAAATTGTAAGAGGGCGAGGATTTCGGTGGGGACGTTAGAGTGGCGATCGCTCTGGGAAACATCGTACACCTCAATCTTGTGCTGGCTTTGCAGATAACTCAGCCTTTCAGCCACAAATCGGGCTTGCCGATTTTCCCGCACCAAAACCGCCGCCCGACCTTTGGGATTTTTCTCAAATAATTCGATCGTCCGTTCTCCGATCAGCTGGACGGTATGGTAAATGTCGCGGGGGGTGTAGATTTCCAGCCCTCGACCCGTTGGTTCCGGGTTGGCGTCAGATTGGGGATCTCCTGCGTCAACGGGATGAATGGTTTGGGGACGAAAGGGCAGTTCAGTTGGGTTTTGGGAGGATTTTGACGAGGTTGTTCCTCTACGGTCGGGTTTGCCTCCATAGGTGTGATTCACCCACTCCAGGACGAAGTTTGCGGCGTCAACAATGGTCTGACTACTCCGACCCGCGCGATCCATCGTTGCCAAGCGTTCCTGGGCTTGGCAGGCTTCGCAGAAGCGACGGAAGTATATCGGATCGGCAGGGGTGAAAGTGGAGTTAATCGCCTGGTTGGGATCTCCCACGCGCACCAAGTTGAGGGCTGGGGAATTGCTTGCGGGTTGAGCGGCGAGAATTTCTAACAGTCGGCTTTGGAGGGGGCTAGAGTCTTGGGCTTCATCTTCAAAGACGGCAAAGACTTGGTTTTGCCAAAGTTGGCGGGCGCTTTCGTTTTGCAGCACCCGCAGGGCACCGAGAATCATTTCGTCGTAGTCGATCAAGTCGCGCGATCGCAGTAAAGCTTGATATTGCTCGTACAACCCAGCAGCGACGCTCAAAATTCCATAATCATCCGGCGTCTGTCTTGCCAGTTCCCACAAATTTTCCGGCAACAATCCAGAGCTTTTTGCTTCGTGAATGACTGTGTTAGCAAGACTGGGCAACACTTCGGTGCGTAAAACTGCCTGACGGCGCAACCGCTCGGTTTCTTCCCCATCAAATTGCAATCCCTCCAGCAGCGTGGAGTAGCGCTGAGGATTGTGAGAAATCCATCGCTCTACGCAGTCCCGAATTAAGCGGTGACTTTGGTTCGGAGAAACCAAAGTTACCGTTTCCAAATTCAAACCCGATAGCTCTGGATGACGGGTAGCAATATTCAGTGCCAAACCGTGTAACGTATGGACAACAAAGCCAGTTTGCGGTAGTCGCAAATCCTCCCGCAGGCACTGCCGAATCTTGGCTTTAATATTTGCCGCAGCCGAGCGAGTAAAGGTGACAACGACTAAATAGCGTCGAGTATGCAATTGGTAACGAGCGATCGCTAATGCCGCCGCCACTGCCATCCCGGTAGACTTACCCGCACCGGGTACGGCAGAAACCGCTAAAGGGCCACCTCGCCAGTCAGCCATGCTTTGCTGCCCCGCTCGCAACCCATTGCGGAGTCGCTGCATTGCCTGTTCGCGCACTGCTGCTAGCGACACCTGAGCCAAATCCGGCACCATTTGGGCTGCTGTACCATCTGGGTGAATAAGATTATCGTCATTCATGGCTAATGGCTTGTGAGAGTTTTGAGTTGTAGAGTCGCGGTTTGTCGCGTCTAAGGTTTAAGTTTTGAGGTTTGAGTTGTAGAGTCGCGGTTTATCGCGTTTGAGGTTTGAGTTCCAAGAGAATTTTTTAGTTCAAAATTTAACACTTAAAACTTTTTACTAATTAGCAGCTAACAACAGAAAAACATGAATCGCCTAAAGTTCTTTCTACATTATTTAGCGCTAGCTGGGGTAATTGTCTTGGGCGCTGCTTTGCGGTTTTGGCATCTTGACCTGAAACCGCTGTGGCTAGATGAGGTGATTACAGGGTTATTTAGTTTGGGACGGACTTACAATGATGTCCCGCTCGACGTGGTTTTTCCCCTATCAACCTTAAAGCAAATTTTTACCCTGAAGCCAGATGTTAGCTGTGCTGAAATTGCTCATACACTTGCAACTCAGTCTACCCATCCTCCCCTATTTTTTTGCCTGATGCACGGCTGGCTAAAATTACTCAGCCATGAGTACGGACACGGCGCTACCGTCCCCCTACTTCTCAGCACTGACTTGCGATCGCTTCCTGCAATTTTCGGAGTCGGCGCGATCGCGGCAATTTACTGGCTGGGTCGCGTCGCCTTCTTCCCCGCTGTCGGTTTGATGACCGCCGCAATCATGGCGGTTTCTCCTTTTGGCGTCTACCTCTCCCAAGAAGCACGGCACTACACCCTCCCGGTGCTGTTGATTACCTTGGCACTGGTGGGATTCATTCAAATTCAGCAAGACCTGGAAAAAAATCGGCAGACGGGATGGCGCGTTTGGCTTGGCTGGGGCGTTGTCAACAGTATTGCCTTCTACGTCCACTACTTTTTTGTCTTGGCTTTCGTGGCGCAGCTGGTGACGCTCCTGACGATATTTTACTGGCGGCGGCGATCGCTTAAAATTCACACCTGGATTGGGCTGAGTCTGACAATCTTGGGGATTATACTCAGCTTTCTGCCTTGGTTGCCGGTACTTCTGGGACATTCTGGACGTTCGGAAACCAGTTGGCTTCCGTCTCCCCATAATGTTGCGCCTTTATACCAAACTTTGGTCGGTTGGCTGCTGATGGCGATCGCCCTACCCGTAGAAAGTCAGCCTTTATGGATTGCGATTCCATCGGGGCTGCTGATGCTTCTGTTTGGCTGTTGGCTGGGAAGGCAAATTTATAATTTTTTTAAGGGAAAGAGGCAATTAACCGCCTCTGGAGGGCGCACGCAGGTCAATCCAAGTCGCTTTAAAACCCTCTATTCCTCAGCAATTTTCGCCTTGGGTAGTTTCACTTTTTGCGTGCTGCTGCAATTCTTAGCCATTGTCTACCTGCTGGACAAAGACATCACCATTGCCCCTCGCTATCACTTTGTCTATTACCCAGCTTTGTGCGCCCTTTTGGGAGCTATCCTCACCATCGGGACTGCGGCAAAAGAATTGCCCACTGAAGATGCCCAAGAAAATTTTGATGGAAATCCACGAACTCAGCACCAAAGCCAAGATCCATACTTACTCCTGAGTCCTCAGTCCTCAGTTGTACTGCTAGTTTGCCTTCTCAGCAGCGTCTTTGTCGTTTTTAACCTGGCATTCTTAAAGCCCTTTAACCCCCTGCAAGTCTCCCACCACATGAACTTAGAACCGACCGTTCCTCTAATGGTTGTGGTGGGATACAACGATTCCCAGGATGTCGCTTTGGGGTTAAGCTTTGCCCTTGCTGTCGATAAAATCCGGGCACCCCGCGTCGGTGATTTTGAGTCGGAAGACGAGAAAGCCTACTTTGCTTTCTTAAACGCGAAACCTAGTTATGATGCCCTTTGGCAAAATCTCTCTGCCATCCAAACTCCTTTGAAATCGCCCCTGAACTTGTGGGTAGTTGCCCCTGGACTCAAGCGGGTTGATTATCCCCAGTCTTTGGCACTTGCCGAGTCAACGAGTTGTACGATTGACTCTACTCAGCATTACCGAATCGGGGTTCCTTATCAGCTATATCGGTGTCGTTAGCCAGTTTTGAGTTTTGAGTTTAGGACTTACGCACTAGGAACGGCAAAATGAACCGCGTAAGTGTTGCGAAGCGCGATCGCAATCCTAAATGATTATGAAATCTTGGCTCTCTCTTCTTACTCTTCCTAAGCGCTAACGCGAACGCGAGGCTAACGCCAACGCGGTTCCTAAAAAAAATTTACAACTCAAATAGGACTGCTATATCTTCGCTTTAGACAAGAATAAGAGTTTGAGAGAGTTTTTGCCTAAGCCCTGGAATTAAAGAATTCTCTTGTCACTCAAAACTCTGATTAGCCATTGACAACTATTCTTCGATCTGCCATAAATCCTTAGTCATGTCTTCATCGACAATTTTCTTCGGACGCAACACCAGGAGGATTTGTCCCAAAATGGGCACAGTAGGAGCATCGGGGAACCAGTGAAGTTGCAGCTCTCCTGACTGGTCAACGATAAAATAGCTGCTGTCATTCCATTCTTGTCGAGATCGATCGATGAGAACTAGAATTCCTTCCGGTTTGTTGGTATGTTGGCTGGGCAACTGGCTGCTGTTGCAGAGAATGACGACCGGGTCTTGTGCGTTCAAGACGACTTGCCAACCGGGTAGAGACACCCAAGATCCACTCCAAGAAGTTTGCACTAACCGGAACGGCTCAATCTGTTCTACTGGGGGAACCAATTGCAAGTCTGCGGGTGTCAAGGGCAAGGCACCAGCAACGGGTATCGTCCGAGGGAGTTGTTCGTCCTCGTCCAGTCGGTATAGGGGCAAAGAGGGGGCACGACGAGGGGCAGCACCGGCAATTCCTTCGGTTAGCAGCTGTTCGATTTGATTTCGGGCAGTTTGGCTGTGAGCAAACATTAAGCCGCGTGCAATAAAACGCGATCGCTCTTGCAAATTACTTAATTGTTTTGCCCGTCTCCAATACTGATAAGCAACCGCGTCTCCAGGATGGTCGGTAAATCCCTGCGGTAGAGTCCGCATCCGGGACAATTCTTTCACGTCTTTGGCGACTTCACGGGCAACATCGGCGTCGAGGTTTCTGGAGCGGATAAAGTCTGCCGCGGCGACCCGTTCTGGCTCAGTCAGAATCCGCAATTCGTATAAAATATCACTGCCAGTGCGAGAATAGTGCGATCGCACTTCTTCTACTGCCCCACCGTTCACCAACGACGTATAGACTTGTGAACCTACAATTACTTGATTCTGATGTATTGGCTCAAAGCCAGTTGCCTCAAAAATCGCTTGGGTACTGTAACCGGCTTTTTGCAATTTGGCACAGGCGTGTCCCCAGTCAACCCAGGTTCCTTCTTTACGTCGGAGCAAGAACAGCAAATCTTCAGCATTCACGTTCGCTGACTCTGGTTGAAGGCTACGATCGGGAGTGTCTGCGGAAGGTGTTTCAGTCATAATGACCTCAAAAAGCTTTTCATCGCTATCAAGCGACCAGGAACGTTTTTAAATGTATCGCGTTCGGGTCACGAATAAATTTACATGGCAAGTTTAGTTTGATGTCCGGTCTGTTTGACGCAAACCAGGAATTCCTAGTTATGTCATTTGTCCCGAAAGCGCTACTAAACAATCGGTCTTAAGATAGATGTTTTGTGTATCTGAATTTGCCTTAACAAGTTGACCAAGAGTTTGTTGTATCGTTATGGACAATGCTATTCCAGAGCTTGATAGTATCAGCCGTCAGTTAATGAGCCTAGAACGCCCCAAGAAGCCCAAAATGTTGGTGGTAGACGATGAGCCAGATAATTTAGACTTGCTCTACCGCACTTTTCGACGAGATTTCAATGTGCTGAGAGCCGAAAGCGGTATTCACGCCCTGGAAGTGCTGGCGACAGAAGGGGAAGTAGCCGTGATTATCTCCGATCAGCGGATGCCAGAAATGAAGGGAACGGAATTTTTGAGCAGAACCGTGCCCAAGTTCCCGGATACGGTACGAATCATCCTCACGGGTTTTACCGATGTGGAAGATTTGGTAGAAGCGATTAATTCTGGACAAGTCTACAAGTACATTACCAAGCCTTGGGACCCCAACGAATTAAAGGCGGTAGTCCAGCGGGCAGCAGATACCTATGAATTGCTAAAGCAACGCACGGAGGAACTGCATCGCGCTCAAGCACAAACGGCACTGCTGGCAACGATTGTGCAAGTGGCTCAGGAGTCTCCCAATGTAGAGGCAACGCTAGAACCCATCGCCAGTGCCTTTGGCAGAAATTTCGCAGCAGATGGCTGTATTCTACAGCAGGTAGATGGCAATCAGCTGGTAGCGGCAGGAACTTATAGTGCTGTAGGCGACACGGAAAACTGGCTGGAAAAAGACCCTCTGGTACAGGATGCGATCGCCTCTCGAATACTTCAGGTTTGGGTAAATACTCCGGGAACGACTCCTCCAGCAAGTATCGAACAATACCAAGCTTCCGGTCTCCAGGCGCATCTAGCGATCCCGATCATCTATCGGAGCGACGTGCTAGCGTTGCTATCCCTCCAGTGGAAACGACCCTGTAAACTACGCGAAGATGAGTTGAAATTCATTCACTTATCCGCCCAGCAGATTGCTCTGGTTCTAACCACGACCCGCACTCATCAGTAATCGTTAAGGGCTAATGGTAATTTCCTAATTAGCCATTAGCCCTTACCTGTTAGCAACTGAAACATCATGACCTCTGAGCATATTCAAGCCATCTTTGACCGCATTGCACCCGTTTACGACGAGCTTAACGATCGCTTAAGTCTGGGACAGCACCGCGTATGGAAGCTGATGACGGTGAAGTGGAGTCATGCAAGTCGGGGAGATATTTGCTTAGATGTCTGCTGTGGGAGTGGTGACATCGCCCAGCTACTGGCGCGACAGGTAGGGGAGAAGGGTCAAGTATTTGGGGTAGATTTTTCACCGGCGCAATTAGCGATCGCCAGAGAGCGATGGGAAAATAGGGGCACCCAAAAGGAGTGCCCCATCACCTGGATAGAAGGCGATGCCCTGAATCTCCCCTTCCCCGACAACCATTTCGACTGCGCCACAATGGGTTACGGACTTCGCAACGTCACCAATATTCCTCGATGTCTGGAAGAATTGCACCGCGTCCTCAAGCCGGGTGCTAAAGCCGCTATCCTAGACTTCCATCGTCCCAGCAATCGTTTAATGCGAAGCTTTCAGCAGTGGTATCTCGATACCATCGTCGTCCCAACCGCCAAAGACATGGGATTGACTGAAGAATATGCCTACATTAGCCCTAGCTTAGATAAATTTCCCACGGGCAGCGAACAAGTGGATTTAGCCGGAAAAGCGGGATTTACCGCCGCGACCCACTATCAGATTGCGGGTGGGGTCATGGGCGTATTGGTAGTAACCAAAGCCTAAGATGGTAGTAGGGGGTAGCAGATGAGTTTTGAGTAATCAGTGTTGAATTATCAGTTATGAATTGACCCTAACTCAACACTCAACATTCAACATTCATAACTTCCCTTAAAACGTAACCCCTGCCTAATTGGATCGCCGCCTTGAATTGGTCTAACCTCTGGCTTTACGTCAGCCCCCCGATTGTTGGTGCAATTATTGGCTATTTCACCAACGATATCGCCATTAAAATGTTATTCCGCCCCTATCGGACTCTTTACATCGGTGGGCGGCGCGTCCCTTTCACGCCTGGATTAATTCCCCGAAATCAGGAACGCCTAGCCAACCGGGTTTCTGACACCATCATGGGTTCTCTGCTGACGCCAGAAGAATTGCAAAATCTGGCACGACGGCTGCTGCATACAGAACGGGTGCAGGGAGCAATTCTTTGGTTACTCCGGCTAGCGCTAGAGCAGGTCAAACCCGATGCCGAGCAGAAAACCGCTAAAATTATGGCGGGAATTCTGCGGGATTTGCTGGGTGAATCGTTTCCTCGCCTGCTGAAAGTTTTAGCCCGCCGCGAGGATTTTCTGGAAATCCAACTTAATCAAATTTTTGATAAGGTTTTGCTGGAATTTCAGCTGAGTGACGATCAGGCAAAGAAGCTTTCTGACTGGATATTGCAAGTGGTGCTACCGCCAGATATTGTGCGGCAAGCTTTGATAGATTTCCTGACTGACCGCAATATTCAAGTCATTGATGAAGGCTTTCGGGCAAAGACGAGTGGCACTTACTGGGTAGTGGCGAATTTGTTTGGTCTTCGCAACACTCTGACGCGCCTGCGGACGTTTTGCCTGGATGAAAAAGAGGAAACAAATCAGCGGATAACAGAGTTGATTCTCTCGTTGGGAATGCGAGAACGTTTGCAGGAATGGTTGCAAAATCTCTCTTTACAAAATTTGCCCGTTTCGACGGTGCGCCAGTTGCGGAAAACGATGCGCGACAGCGTCCGCAGTTATATTCAAGAGCGGGGCGCTGACTTGTTGCAGGGATTGAGTGACTCTGTGGACTGGGAAAATATTGCTAAGTTAATCCTGGGTCGGCTGCGAACATCGCCTGCTGTCAACGCTTCCTTAGAAGTGGTTAGCAAAGAATTGGCTTTAATTTTAGAGCGCTATTTGGAGCGGGATCTGGAAAAAATTGTCGCTCAAGTAATTCCGATTTTGTCGATCGATCAGGTGATTATTGACCGAGTCAAAGGAACATCGGCGGCGGAATTAGAAATGGCAATTCAAGGCATCGTCAAAAGTGAGTTGCAAGCAATTGTTAATTTAGGAGGCATCTTAGGGTTTGTCGTGGGTTTGTTACAGGGGGTTTTGCTGTTGCTGCGTTAAACTGTGCAAAAATTAACACGGTTCGTCTTGGAGTCTTTCGTAAGCTATGGCTTGGGCAGCTGGGCAGAGGTTATACGGCGATCGCTATATCATCGAAAGACCGCTGGGTCAGGGTGGTGTTGGGATTACCTATCTTGCTAAAGACAGAAAAGGCAATCAAGTTGTCATCAAGACGCTGAAGGACGATGTCCTCAACAACCCAGAACTCGCTTCTTTCCGGGATAAATTTCAGCGGGATTTCCGAGATGAGGCGCTACGCTTAGCCTTATGTCGTCATCCGCATATCGTGCAGATTGACAATGCTTTTCAGGAAGGCTTGCTTCCCTGTATGGCGATGGAGTATGTGGAAGGGGAAGATTTATGGAAGTGGGTGAACAGGTGGGGACTGCTGTCGGAAATAGAAGCACTGCGCTACATTCAGCAGATTGGTGAAGCGCTTACCGTCGTTCACGATAAAGGGTTGCTGCATCGGGATGTAAAGCCGCACAACATCATGCTGCGTTCTGGAAAATTAGAGGCAGTTTTGATTGATTTTGGGATTGCACGGGAGTTTATCCGGGATACTACCCAAGCTCATACTCAAGCTTTAACCCACGGTTTTGCACCGATTGAGCAATATGCTGAGGAAGCGAGGCGAGGCGAGTATACGGATGTCTACGCCCTCGCTGCAACTCTGTATTATTTACTCACGGGAAAGCGCCCGACTCCGGCTTTTGCCAGAGCGGCGAAAGTTCCCTTAGAGGCACCGAGACAAATTAATTCTAGTATTAGCGATCGCGTTGAGCTGGCAATTCTCTACGGGATGGAGTTTGAACCAGAGAATCGTCCTGCTTCCGTGCAAGCTTGGTTGGATTTATTTAATTTCAGCAGTCTCAATCAAGATGCGGCGACGTTACCCATCCGAAACGTTGAATCAGTCATTACTACGTCTGACACCACGCTTCCCACGACAATGTTTGTCTCTTCAGACTCTCACAACAAGCTGAGTCCGGAGGCGGGGGAAAATTACCGTCAATTGCGGGATTTATTAGCAGCAGGGAAGTGGAGAGAAGCCGATATGGAAACGGCGGCGATTATGCTGAAGGTAGCCCGTCGGGACGAAGAATGGCTGGATTACGAACACATTGAATCGTTTCCAGGGGAAGATTTACGCACCATCGATACTCTCTGGGTAAACTACAGCAACGGACGCTTTGGCTTGAGTGTCCAGAAGCGCATTTACCAAGAGTGTGGAAATAATTTTGTCACGTTTGGCGATCGCGTGGGTTGGCGCGTTAACGAAACTTGGTTGTGGTGGAATGACCTCAATTTCACTTTGGATGCTCTCCCCGGACATCTTCCTGGGTGGCGAGTCGGGGGTTCGGGGGGTGTTTGGGGTTGTTTTGTAACGGTTGGCGAGTCGCTGCTGGCGCGTCCCGATTTGTAAGCGGATCAACTCAAGAGCGATCGCTTTGTTTTGAAGCAGCTGGTTCTCAAGATTTCTGGAAATTAATTCTTAAACAAGTTGAATTTGAAAATTTTCCATTGCTTTTTTTTTCTGGGCGTAGAGACTCCGCAACCGCTGCAATTGAGCCTCTGACAGCACAGATTTAATGACGCTCAGCAATTCCCCCCATCTGTACATTTCTGCCAAGGAAGGGGCTGTGTTTAGTTTCTGCTCGTAAAATTTCACCCAAAAGCCGGGGGCTTTATATTGATGCTTTCTCCAACGCTTGCGCCATCTGAGGAAATCTTTGATAGTGGGTGTCTCTGCGCCTAAAATGGGTGGCAAATCCGCATAGCTGACAAACGTACTCACGCCTTTGCCAACAACGTGGATGACATATTGCCAGCAGTCGATCCGATATATCTGTTCGGGGTTGAGGTTAAGCAAAAGCGCGATCGCTTCTTTCGTCACAAACCGAGCCAATTGATGAACAACCCTTGCTTCAGGCTGTGAGCTTGATATCATAATAATTAACTCCAATATCATGGAGTTTTTGTGGAATTAGCGATCGCTCTTCAGTTTCCGACGCCAAAGGGCGATCGCTTTTTACTGGATAAAATATTTTAGTCGAAATTTAAACTCTATGTCAAGAACAGAGTTAATAAAGTTGCGGATTAGGGAGTTTGCCGCCAAGGAAGGCTGGACGCTGAAGGAGGTTTCCGAACGTTCCGGAGTCTCCTACAGCACCATCAAAACTTATGCAGTGTCGCCGGGAATGGTGATGGCTGACTTAGCGGCTTTACGAAAGTTAGCGCGAACTTTTGATGTGTTAATTGAAGATTTGTTGGAAGTGGTACAAGAATAAGCGGCGTAACATTCAATAAAGTTTAAGTGAGCGATCGCTTTCTTGATACTGTGCCAAAATGAACCCAAGCGTCTCGGAATTATAGGAAATGCCTTGGGTAGCAGGACAAAAACTACATGATGGTAAGTACGCCATCGAGAAAGAATTAGGCGAAGGTGGCTTTGGTATCACCTATCTTTAGCAAGATAGGTGATACCAAAGCCTCTAAGTAAGCAACATCCAGATTCATTTTAGAAGCTTTGGTTCGCTAAAACACTATAGTTTTCCTATGCTGTTGCTAGTAACTTAGGGGTAAGTAAAAATTAAAACTTTCAGCAGAATTTATGCTATTCCTTTAAATTATCAACAGAAAATTCCTCAGCAATAATCTTCCAGCTAATCCATGCTTTTGGTTCTAGCAATACTCCTTCCACACCATATTCTTCATAAGCTTTATTAGGTTCAGGCTCACTTACCTTATCAAAAACTTTCTTAGTTTCTTTGAATCCATCTTTTTTGGGATCTCCTGCATAAATAGAGAAAGTTCTTTGGGATGACACTACATTTTTAAATATTAAGCAACAGGGAGCTGACATTGTATGGCTATTTGCAAAGGGATGAGGAGGATAAATTTCTAGACCAGAATGTATATCGATCATTAGGTCGTTGCCCACAATATTAAATCCACTAATATTACTTTCAGTGAAGTGGATGTCATCATAAAAGCCTTTAACTAATACCATTATTGAACCTTCTCCAAACCTGTAGTAAAAACGTACTGGTGATCTATTTCACTTACCTCCAGCTTGGATGTACCAGCAGGACATCTTCCTTGGATGCGATCGCTTAATTTCTATCTTAATGGGGACGTGGGTTCTTCATTTTTAATTGTGGAAATGTCTTCTCTCGGGTCGAGACTGGCAACTTGTAGCCAAAAGTAATTTATAGCGGTTTGTAAGATTTGTAAAAGACGAGTGATGGGAAGCGATCGCTCTCTCTAAATCCAAGTGTTCACAAGCGATCGCTTCTGGCAAGATAAGGAGAAGCGTCACATTCACAAAGGTCATCAGTTGCTATGCGTTTGAAGCGAATCCTTGGCTTTTTGGTGTTGTGTGCGGGTGTTAGCAGCCTCTTCCTCTGGCAGGAAGGGCGATCGCTACCCGTCTCCCAAGCTCAACCTCCACCCTTGCCGGAGGGGGTGCGATCGCAGACTGATGTGCCTTATGTGCCAACACCTAACGAGGTGGTGACAGCAATGCTAAAGATGGCTGACGTCACTCAAGATGATGTCGTCTACGATTTAGGTTCTGGCGATGGCAGGCTGGTTATCGCAGCCGCGAAGGAATTTGGCGCGAAGGGTGTCGGTTTCGAGATTAACCCCCGACTAATTCAGGAAAGTAACGAAAAAGCTAGATTAGCCAGTGTGAGCGATCGCGTAAAGTTTGTCGAGCAAGATTTGTTCCAAACCGACCTCAGCGAGGCTACCGTGGTGACGCTTTACCTGCTGCCTAAAGTGAACGTCCAACTGCGACCGAAACTGCTGCGCGAACTCAAACCCGGAACGCCCGTTGTATCTCACCAGTTCGACATGAAGGAATGGAAACCCGATCGGACTGAAGTATTGCGGGTCGGTTCTCGCATTCATAGAGTTTTCTATTGGGTGATTCCAGCACAGGTAACAGGAACCTGGCAATGGAATATGCAATCCGTTGGCAGCAAAAACCCCTACACGCTGCAATTACGTCAACAGTTCCAAGAAGTTACAGGAACGGTGAGAATGAGCAATGAGGAAATGCCGATTACTCAGGCGAAATTAACAGGCGACCAACTGAGTTTTAAAGTTACACAGCCGAAGCAAGGGAAGCTAGTAACCATGCAGTTTAATGGGCGCATTTCTGACAACACCATTATTGGAAGCGTGGATATATTAGGCGGTGCCAAAGTAGATAGACGCAACTGGTCAGCCCGACGCTAATACTAAATTGGTCAAATTCCTTTGATGCAAGAGTTTTAAATTTTACTCTAACGCGAGCAACAAAAGAGCGATAATTGCCCGAATTAAAGGAGTTAAACAGATTGTATCAGTCTGATGAAATGATAGTTAGCCTGCTTCGTTTCTCGGTGGGCACGTACCGTAACATTGTCTATAGAGTGTCATCCTTAGACCTCCTGCATAAATAGGAAAGCAATGTGCCAGTTAGCGATCAAGGTAAAGGAGAATCGGGAAAACTTTAGGAAGAAGGACGGCAAGAGGGAGTTAAAATGCCCTATAACGAATTAGAACATCTATCCGGTAGAAACTTTTTAGCGACTTCTGGCAAGATTAGGAGTCTTGAAGAGTCATATTGAACCAGCAGTCTCCCTGGCAGCTTCTCGCAGCCGCTCCACATCACGCATCGGTGGTGCACCAAAGAGCCGCTTGTATTCCCGGTTGAAGTGCGAGGCGTCATCATAACCCACATGGTAGGCAGCACTGTTAGCGTCAAGGTTTTGCCCCAGCATCAGACGGCGAGCCTCTTGAAGCCGTAGTTGCTTCTGAAACTGCAAGGGACTCATAGCAGTGACCGACTTGAAGTGATGATGAAAGCCTGAGACACTCATTCCTAGATCGCGTGCGATGCTTTCAATCCGAAGCGGCTGGTTAAAGTCTTTGCGAAGTCGATCGACAGCTCTAGCGATGTGGTGAGTGTAGCCACCTAAAACGGCAATCTGACGCAGCCGATTTCCTTGCGTTCCCATTAGGAGTCGGTAGATAATTTCCCGTTTAATCAGGGGTGCAAGCACATGGGTTTCGGCAGGAGAATCGAGAAGCCTGACAAGCCGCACCACAGCATCCAACAGGTCTGCATCCAACGGACTCACGTCGATCGCTTTTACACTAGCACCCCGTTGCACTGAGGGATAGCCTGCCTCAACCATAGCTGAGCCAACGAGGGTAGGGTCGAGATCGAGACGAAGGCCCAGGTACGGTTTTTCCTGAGTTGCTTCTAGAATTTGGCTGGCAATCGGCAGTTCGACCGTCCCCAGCAGATAGTGCATCGGATCGTACTGATAGCGATCGCTGCCTAGCAGCACTTCTTTGCTGCCTTGAGCGATCGCACAAAAGGCAGGAATAGAGACACTATGAAAGCATTCCGAAGGAGACGAGGTGCGATAGAAGTGCAATCCTTTGAGCAGCTCGATCGCTCCATCTTGACGAATCGCTTGGGCAATTCGCTCCCTTAGTTCCTCTCGGTTGGCTTGCGCTCGGTCTGCTTCACGCTTTGCCTGAGGGTTATTCATCAACGCTCTATCGGACTTTTCACTCGTTCTTGCAGCGTTCATTTCTGATGTCCGTTCAAATCGATTTATAGACACATCAAGGTCTAGAAAGGGTTTGGCAGCTAAGCCTGTATAAGAATCTAGCGCGGCTTGAATCGAAAGCGGTGCAAGTTTGCAGGATTGTACAACCATCCTAGACAATCGTCCTATTGCTTGCCTTTCAAGATTCCTAGAATGAGGTTAAAGCAATGAAACGTGATTCCGGCTTCTTGTAAGCGTCTGGATTTCTCTTCAAGAGAACACTCAGGTTTATTTGGTCAAGCGCTTCTCAGAATTGCACCAGAAGCATCCTCAAATCCACGGCAGGCATCGGTCGCTGTGGGAAAGCTTTGCATGACTAAGCACAAACATGGAGGAACAGAAATGAAACGGCTCACGATGCCTGTTATGGCATTTTCCTTATTGGCTTTGGGGTTTGCACAGGCAGGTCATACACAAGTCTCATCTGGCGATCGCCCACAGAGCGTAGAAATCACGCGGAATGGTTCGCAGCCTTCCACCGAAGGAGCAGCCGAATATTTCACGGGTTCTGTGAGTATCAATCCTCTTTTTCCGGTACACGATCCATCCCGTGCATCTGGTGCAAGTGTCACCTTCAAGCCAGGTGCCCGAACCGCATGGCATACCCATCCCCTGGGGCAAACTCTGATTGTGACGGCTGGAGTTGGCTGGGTTCAGCAATGGGGTGAACCAATTCAGGAAATCAAACCTGGTGATGTCGTCTGGATTCCACCGGACATAAAACACTGGCACGGAGCCACAGCCACCACAACCATGACTCACATCGCCATTCAGGAGGCGATCGACGGCACCGCTGTGGACTGGATGGAACAGGTCAGCGACGAGCAGTATGAAGGGAGATCCTGATGCTTTTAAGAGGGTTTCCCACCAAAGTAAAAAACGGTCAGAAGCGAATGCTGATTTTGCTTCTCGCCCTGGCGATGTCCCTGAGTTCCTCAGCCTGCCGTGCCGACAATAGTATGACCAGAAATGCCCCGTCAGAGATACCAACTGAACTATCAACCGAGCAGGCAAACAGGATGAAGATCAACATCCAGATCGGAAACAAGGTCGTAACAGCCACCTTGATTGACAGCAAAACCACTCAGGATTTTATTTCCCTGCTGCCATTAACACTGACGCTAAAAGATTACGCAAACACCGAAAAAATTAGTGATTTGCCAAGACGATTATCCACAGAAGATGCACCTCCGGGCAGCGATCCTGCGGTTGGAGATATTGCTTATTACGCTCCCTGGGGGAATTTGGCGATGTATTACAACGATTTTGGATACTCAAACGGACTCATTATTCTCGGAAAAATTGACGGTGACATCGAGGCATTGAATGTGCCTGGTTCTGTAAAAGTGACGATCGAGTTGCGATCGCAGTAAAGAGGGTACGAAATGAAACTGCTTGCGACGGCTATTGAGCCAAAGTGAACCCGCTAAATAAACCCACACATACGAACAAATCAATGAAACACCGCGTTCTAATACCAACCCTCTTGATGAGTGCAATCTGTGCAACGGCGGCATTTGCGCTCGACAAAACACACGTCTCACGTAAGAAGATATCCCAAGCACCCGTGCAGCAGTCCGCTGTGGTTGAGGGGGTAGACAACTTCTATAAGAGCGACAAGGTGACCATGCAGAAGGTTACATTCAAAAATCAATACAACATACAGGTTGCTGGGACTCTCTTCATCCCCAAAGCCTTGAATCAGAACGCCAGGAATCCGGCAATCATTGTCGGGCACCCAATGGGCGCAGTCAAAGAACAGAGCGCAAATCTGTATGCCCAAAAGCTGGCTGAGCAGGGATTCGTCACCTTGTCCCTCGATTTGTCTTTCTGGGGCGAGAGTGAGGGGCAGCCTCGCAACGTTGTTTCGCCGGATATTTATGCCGAGGATTTCAGTGCTGCGGTCGATTTTCTGGGCACTCGACCATTCGTTGACAGGGATCGGATTGGCGTTCTCGGGATTTGCGGCAGCGGGAGCTTCGTCATCAGCGCCGCCAAGATCGACCCGCGCATGAAGGCTATTGCGACGGTCAGTATGTATGACATGGGTGCTGCCGCTCGCAACGGGCTTAAGCATTCTACGACCCTGGAACAAAGGAAGAAATGGATCGCAGAGGCGGCCCAGCAACGCTATGCGGAGTTCACGGGCGGCGAGACCAAATACACAAGCGGAACCGTGCATGAACTCAATGAGAACTCTACCCCCATTGAGCGTGAGTTCTATGACTTTTACCGCACTCCTAGGGGCGAATACACCCCCAAAAGTTCGTCGCCGAAACTGACAACGCATCCGACGCTTACCAGCAACGTCAAATTCATGAACTTTTACCCGTTCGATGACATTGAAACGATTTCGCCTCGTCCCATGCTGTTCATCACGGGTGACAATGCACATTCTAAGGAGTTCAGCGAAGATGCCTACAAACGCGCAGCCGAGCCAAAGGATCTCTATATCGTTCCGAACGCGGGACACGTCGATTTGTACGACCGGGTGAACCTTATCCCGTGGGACAAGCTTGCATCCTTTTTCAATCAGCACCTCAGTCGGTAAGCGAGAAACTGGCAGGAGAATATATGCTACTCAACTCGAATGGAAACTTCACAGATAAGGTGGCTTTTGTCACCGGAGCAGCGAACGGCATCGGTCGAGCGACAGCGCTGGCATTTGCCCGTGAGGGCGCTAACGTGGTGGTCGCTGACATTTCAGAACAAGGCAATCAAGAAACAGTCCGCATAATTGAGGAACTCGACGGGCGGGCGGGAGCTTCGCTGCTGCCGAAGGCAATCGCCATCAGGTGCGACGTGACGCGAGCCGAGGACGTGAAGGCGGCTCTGGATAAGACCATTGAGATTTTCGGGCGACTGGACTTTGCCTTCAACAACGCTGGCGTGGAACAGAAGATAGCGGCGACAGCCGACCTTACAGAGGAGGAGTGGAACCGCATCGTCAACATCAACCTGCGCGGCGTGTTCCTGTGCCTAAAGCACGAAATCCCGCTGATGCTCAAGCAAGGGGGTGGCGCGATCGTGAATACCTCTTCAGGTGCTGGAGTCAAAGGCTTCAAAGGTCAAGCGGCTTACGTGGCTGCAAAGCACGGCGTGGTCGGACTGACCAAGGCGGCGGCTCTCGACTACGCCGCGCAGAACATTCGCATCAATGCTGTATGCCCCGGAATTATCGACACCCCGATGATGGATCGCTTCAGCGGCGGCACTCCCGAAGGACGAGAACGAGTGATCTCGCAGGAACCAATTGGCAGGATGGGTCAACCCGAAGAGATCGCCAATGCCGTCATCTGGCTGTGTTCGGATGCGTCCTCCTTCGCTGTTGGGCACGCCCTGGTCGTCGATGGCGGTCAAACGGTGTAGTGATGTGCAACGCCAACCCGATCGAACCCTAAACGCACGACAATAAAGCATTGTCGCCATCGTCTCCTTCACCGCCAACGGCGATGACTCATATCGCTACTCAGGAGGTACTCGACGCCAAGCCCTTAGACTGGATGGAAAAGGTCAGCAACGAACAATACCAGGACAGATTCAAGACCGAGTAGAAGTAAACCAGCTTATCTTCCAGATTGGAGCATCAATTTATGTACAACGCCAAAGCTTACTCCGCAGTCAGTGCAACATCACCGCTGGCCTCCGACACGATCGCACGGCGCGATCCAACCGAGCACGACGTTCAGATTGAAATTCTCTTCTGTGGCATCTGCCACTCCGACCTCCATTCAGTGCGGGATGAGTGGAGCGATTTCATGTCCACAACCTACCCGATCGTTCCCGGTCATGAGATTGTTGGACGGGTCACTCAAGTCGGTTCAGCAGTGACCAAGTTCAAGTCGGGCGATCTAGTGGGAGTTGGCTGCATGGTCGATTCGGATGGTCACTGTCCCAATTGCAAGGCTGGCTTTGAGCAGTTTTGCCAAAATGCGATCTTCACCTACAACTCCCCAGACAAGCACAAGACCGCTCCAGTTACCTATGGTGGCTATTCCAATAGCATTGTTGTCGATCAACGCTTCGTGCTGCGCGTTCCCCCAAACCTCGATCTAGCTGGAGTTGCACCGCTCCTGTGTGCAGGCATTACCACGTATTCGCCACTCCGTCATTGGGGAGTTACAGAGGGTAAGAAAGTAGGTGTGGTCGGTCTGGGCGGATTGGGGCACATGGGCGTGAAGCTTGCTCATGCAATGGGAGCGCACGTTGTTGTCTTTACCACGTCCCCCGACAAGAAAGAAGACGCGCTCCGCCTGGGTGCCGATGAAGTTGTTGTTTCCCGCAATGCTGACGAGATGCAAAAGCACGCTGGTAGCTTCGATTTTATCCTCGATACCGTCGCCGCCAAGCACGACATTAATGCTTATCTCAACCTGCTGGACCTCGACGGTAACATCACCCTGGTTGGTGCGCCTGAAAAGCCTCTAGATGTCGCGGCATTTAGTCTGATTATGAGTCGCCGCAGTCTTTCTGGCTCTATGATCGGCGGCATCGCCGAAACCCAAGAGATGCTCGACTTTTGCGGTGAACACAATATCACCGCCGATGTTGAAGTCATCCCCATCCAGAAGGTCAACGAAGCCTACGAGCGACTGCTCAAGTCCGATGTGAAATATCGCTTTGTAATTGATATGGCTTCTCTGAAATCTGAATAACCGAGGTGAAACTTCGCAGGAGTACCAATGCAAACGCGCTTACGAGCGCTTGGTGAACAAGGACGCGCGCTATCGCTTCGTCATCGACATAGCCCCGCTGAAGGCAGGCGCGTCGAACCGAAGCTAACCCGCTAGATAAACCCACACATACGAACAAATCAATGAAACACCGCGTTCTAATACCAACCCTCTTGATGAGTGCAATCGGCGCAACGGCGGCATTTGCACTCGACAAAACACACGTCTGGCGTAATAGCCCCCAAGCACCCGTGTAGCAGTCCCCTGTGGTCGAGGGGGCAGACAACTTCTATAGGAGCGACAAGGTGACGGTGCAGAAGGTTACGTTCAGAAACCAATACAATATGCAGGTTGCTGGGAATCTCTTCATTCCCAAAGCCTTAGATCAGAACACCAAGAATCCGGCAATCATAGTCGGGCACCCAATGGGCGCAGTCAAAGAACAGAGCGCAAATCTGTATGCCCAAAAGCTGGCTGAGCAGGGATTCGTCACCTTGTCCCTCGATTTGTCTTTCTGGGGCGAGAGCGGTCGTCGGATCGAGCGCCCGTTTGCGACCACCTTCCGTGGAAGCTCAACTCCGGAGAGCGACGTGACAACGAGTAAGCCTGACGAAATCCCCGAAGCGGTTCTTTGGCTTGATTCGGATGCGACTTCGTTTGTAATTGGACATGCGATGTCCGTCGATGGAGAATTTGTACACTCCCAAACTGAGGACGACGCTTCAGGGGCGACACTGGCACTAATTTGACAACAGGATGGTTGTCTTTCGAGATCGTGATTTCTTCACCACGAAGTGCCACCTCAATTAATTTGGGCAGAGGTTGAGATGCCGCAGCGAGATCGATTTGCTGCATAAATCTAACCCTCTTTTTTATTCATCTTCCATCTTTTCTGAAAAATCCGTGTCTTGATACACTTGGTCAAGTGCCTGCTGTTGAGTGCGCCGGGAAGGACGACGGTATTTTTTTGCTTCCAACCGGGGTTCGTATTGACTGTGCCCTTTACCCTTCGTTTTCATTTTCAGGGTGGCGTCGGGATCGGCTTGTTGGTTCAGATGAGTAGAAAGAGCGATCGCATCTTTCAGAAAATCTAGATAATGCTCGTAACGTTCCCAATCCCCTCGTACCGCACAATTCGGCTCATCCCGATGCAGGCAATCACTAAATTGACATCGGGCTACCGCTAAGCGCTGCCGTGCCTCTGGGAAATAATGCACTAACTCTTCCGGAGTCGCATCCAAGTCTGGTTGGTTGAAGCCAGGGGTATCTGCAATGAACCCGCCTGTCGGTAATTCAAACAATTCAACGTGTCGCGTCGTATGACGCCCTCGGCTGAGTTTGCCGGAAACTTCTCCGACGCGCAGATTGACGCTGGGAATAAGATAGTTTACAATGCTCGATTTCCCGACGCCAGAAAGACCCGCAAAAATAGTAATTTTATGATTTAGCTGATGCTGGAATTCTTCTAGACCTTGATCTGTGTGGACGCTGATAAATATCGGTTGGTAGCCCCACCCTTGCAAGCGATCGCGCCATTGGTTGAGTTGGTCAGTTGTCACTAAATCGCTTTTATTTAAGCAAAGGCAGACTTCTAAGCCAGTAGACTCTCCTTTTACCAGAAAACGACTCAATTGATAGGCATCCAACGTAGGTTCTTCTAGGGCAAAAACGAGAAGAATTTGCTGAGCATTTGCCACTGGAGGACGATCTAGTTCGCTTGTGCGGGGGAAAACTTCGGCGATCGCTCCCCGTCCACCTGCCCAGTCAGCTTCTTCAATCAGAACGCGATCGCCTACCATCACCTTCTGACCTATTTTTTTCAGCCTTGCCCGACGAGTACACAGGAGAAAGGGAGTTATCGGCGGGGTGTCAGCTTCCAACTCCAAACTACTGAGGTCTAGTCGCACTTGATAGAAATTCGCCTGCACAGCCACCACCGTCCCAATTAACGGCGAAGATTCTTCCAACCGATCAACCGGATCTGGAAATTTCTGCTCCCTCTCCTCTCCTGTCGGCGGTAGCGACGGAGGTGGTACAGAACTCATAGGGAAGCTGGACGCCGCACCCTCAGGGCAAAAAAGCCTGTGCGGTCTTCAGACGCAATGAATCGCGTCTCTTCAATTGTGTAGCCCGCCATCGCTAAACTATCAGGAACCTGCTCAATTGGCTCACCCGGATCTAGCCAAACTTCTAATAAGGTGTCGGGTGCCATTTGTTCCAGGCGGAGTTTAGTGCGAACGAAATTAATCGGGCAAGGCGTCCCCCGCAAGTCCAGCTGAGCGTCCGGCACATCCGTTGCAGTCGCTGGATTGTCGATCACTTGAACAACCCTCCTAAAAATCCTTCTAAACCGCCTTTCCCAGTGCGATCGCCTTTGATTTTAGCCAGCTTCTCCAGCAGTTCCCGTTCTTCAGCCGTAATCCGATTGGGAATATCAATTCCTACATTAATCAGGTGATCTCCCCGGCTGACTGGGTTCCCTAGTTTGGGTACGCCATGATTTTCTAGCGTCAGCACCGTATTCGGTTGCGTTCCCGCCGGAATTGTTAACTCTACCGGCCCATCTACTGTATTCACTTCCAGACGGCATCCTAAGATCGCCTGCAAGTAGCTAATCTTAATCTCTGACAGGACGTTAATCCCATCCCGATGAAACTCTGCGTCTTCCTCAACAAACAAATAGACGTACAAATCTCCCGGAGGCCCACCGCGCAGACCAGCGTCTCCTTCTTTAGAAACGCGTAGCCGGGTTCCATTATCTACCCCTGGAGGGATAGTAATTTTAAGCTTTTTCGTCTCCTGTTTGCGACCGACGCCTCCGCAAGTTTCACACTTGTCCTCAATTACCTGCCCTTCACCGTTACAGGTGGGACAGACAGAGACTTGGGTAAAGCTACCAAAGGGAGTCCGTGTCGCACGACGCACTTGACCGGAACCACTGCAAGTCGGACAGGCTCGCGGTCGCGTTCCCGGCTTGGCACCTGCACCGCTACAGGTAGCACAGGTTTCTAGATGGGGAATCCGGATTTCTTTTTCGCCCCCAAAGACGGCTTCCCGAAATTCCAGCTTTAAATCTAACCGCAGGTCGTCACCGCGAACGGGACCGCTACGTCTGCGAGCAGCCGTTTGACCCCCGGCACCCCCAAACCCACTGAAGAAGCTTTCAAAAATATCGGCAAAGTTACCAATATCGCCTAAGTCTGGGCCAGCTCCGACACCAGAAGCCACTCCGGCTTCTCCATAGCGATCGTAGCGAGTCCGGGTTTCTGGTTCCGAAAGGACTTCGTATGCTCGATTAATTTCTTTAAAGCGTTCTTCCGCCCCTGGCTCTTTATTGACATCCGGGTGATATTTCCGGGCCAGACGGCGATAGGCACGCTTAATTTCCTCTTTGTCTGAGTCACGGGAGACCCCGAGAATTTCATAGTAGTCGCGGGCCATAGAACGCTGCTTCTTTAGGGGTTAAGGGTTAGGGGAACGGAAAAATGAAAACTTTAGATATCCTTCAATTTTTCATTTTTCCTTTTTTATTTTTATTTGATTTAGTCAACTGGCTCGTAGTCAGCCTGAACGGTATTATCGTCATCAAATCTAAAGTCATCGTCATCGGGTGTGGAGTCAGGCGCTTCACTAAACTCTGGAGATATGCCACTTTCCAGGCTTTCGTAATCATCCGGTGTCTCGCGTCCGCTGGCTTGCTGGTACACGGCAGCACCAATCGCAAACAGTGTCTGCTGAAAATCGTCAATCTGTTGTTTGATCTCCTCAACACTAATTGAGGGGTTAGCCAGCGCCGCTCGCACCGCTGTAGCCTTCTTATTTGCCTGCGTTTTGATATCCTCTGCAACCAGCTCCCCGTTATCATTTAACGTCGATTCATAGCTGTAGAACAGGCTATCAGCCTGATTTTTCAGCTCCACTACTTGCATCCGACGCTGGTCTTCTTCGGCATAGGTTTCAGCTTCGTGCCGCATCCGTTCGACTTCGCTGGCACTCAAGCCGCCGGTATTGCTAATCCGGATACTCTGCTCTCTCCCAGTGCCTTTGTCTTGAGCCAATACTTTGAGAATTCCATCAACGCCAATTTCAAAGGACACTTCAATTTGAGGGATGCCTCTGGGAGCGGGGGGAATTCCTGCTAGGAGGAATTTGCCAAGACTTTTGTTATCTTTCGCCATCGCCCGCTCACCCTGTAAGACGTGAATTTCCACGCTGGTTTGTCCGTCGGTGGCGGTGGAAAAAACTTGGGATTTCGTCGTGGGAATTGTGGTGTTGCGCTCAATAATTTTTGTAAACACTTCTCCCAAGGTTTCAATGCCCAAGCTTAGGGGGGCAACATCCAATAGCAGCAGATCCTCGACTTCGCCGCTTAAGACGCCTCCTTGGATCGCTGCTCCCAGCGCCACTGCTTCATCCGGGTTGATCGACCGATCGGGTGCTTTGCCACCAAAAAACTTCTTAATCGCATCTTGAACGGCAGGAATTCGAGTTGAACCTCCCACCAGGATGATCCGGTCAATCTCATTGGCTGTCAAACCGCTGTCTTTGATCGCCTGAGCTACAGGCTCAATGGTACCTTCCACCAAATGGTTGACGAGTTCTTCAAACTGGGCGCGGGAAAGTTCCATCTCTAAATGTTTTGGCCCGGTTTCATCGGCGGTGATGAATGGCAAATTGATGGAGGTGCTGCCCATGCTGGAAAGTTCGATTTTGGCTTTCTCTGCTGCCTCTCGCAACCGCTGGAGAGCCATTTTGTCGGTTCCCAGGTCGATGGAATCTTGCTGTTTGAAGTTTTCGATCATCCAGCGGACAATGCTGTTGTCAAAGTCATCTCCGCCTAGATGGTTGTTTCCAGAGGTAGCTTTAACTTCAAAAACACCGTCACCCAATTGGAGTACGGAAACGTCGAAGGTGCCGCCCCCTAAGTCAAACACCAGAATGCACTGCTCTTCATCTTGTTTATCTAAGCCGTAGGCAAGAGCAGCTGCCGTGGGTTCGTTGATAATCCGTAAAACTTCCAGTCCGGCAATGGTACCGGCATCTTTCGTCGCCTGCCTTTGGGCGTCTGTGAAGTAGGCAGGTACGGTGATGACTGCCTGGTCTACCTGTTCGCCAAGAAAGTTTTCTGCATCCTGCTTTAGCTTTTGCAGGATCATCGCTGAGATTTCTTGGGGGGTGTAGTTGCGTCCCCGAATTTGGACATCGACGGTATCATCGCGACCTTTGATACAGGTGTAGGGCACGCGCGATCGCTCTACTTCAGTGTCATCCCAGCGGCGACCAATAAAGCGTTTAATGCTGTATACCGTATTTTCGGCATTGGTGACAGCTTGCCGTTTCGCTAGTTGACCAACTAGGCGATCGCCGCCCTTGCCAAATCCCACGATACTTGGGGTCGTTCTCCCTCCTTCTGTGTTAGAGATGACGATGGGTTGACCCCCCTCTAAAACAGCCACGCAACTATTGGTCGTGCCCAAGTCGATGCCAATGACTTTTCCCATAGCTAGCTGTAGTAAAGGTTTACAGGATTTGTTAAGTAGCCGTCGAATTGCTTGTCCGAAATGGTTCGGACCCGGCACCAGATTTCCATCAATTTGATTGTAATTTCTGACGCCTTCAACCGTCGATGCAGTGCATCAAACTCCATTAACTTTCGCCAGAAAGCGGATGACCTTCCTCTGAGGTTACCACGGGCTCCATACCAGCAGCAACTTTGACTAGGGCATGGCGCAAGACGCGATCGCCCAAGAAATAGCCACGCACCAGCTGTTCGATCACGGCTCCTTCTGGATATTCATTCGTTGGCTCCCGCATCACGGCTTCGTGGAGATTGGGATCGAAATCTTGACCCTCCGGACGCATGGGAGATACTCCGATGCGCTTGAGAGCGTCTGCCAGCTGTTTGTAGACACTTTGGTAGCTTTTGTGGATGCTCCATTCTCCATCAGTTTGCGGCTTGATCTGCGATCGCGCCCGCTCAAAATTATCCACTACGGGCAGTAACTCAGTAATGGTGGTGCACTTGATCTGCACCTCCGAGTCTTCCTTCTCTTTGAGAGTCCGCTTGCGGAAATTTTCAAAATCTGCGGCTATCCTCATGTACTGAGTTTTGAAAGAGTCACACTGTTGCGTGCGCTCTTCCACTTGCGCTTTTAAAGCCTCCACTTCCCGCGTCAATGCTTCTACAGCCGCTGCGTTGCTAGCTGCTTCTGCGTTACTTTCGTCTCCGCTGGCTCCGGAGGTTGCACTGGCATCTGATACCGCATCAGATGTTTGGCTTGTGCCATACACTGACGCCTCCCCTAATGGTTCTCCATTCAAGGTTCCCGTTTCAGATAATGGTTCATTCCCCATTTCCTGTGCCACCGCCTGGTTATCAACCATTGGAGGTGAAGTATTGTCTTGCTGATTTTCTTCCTCGTTCATTGGGCTATCATCCCAGCTAAGAGACTGCTCGCGCTCATTTTAATGGGTAGTCCTGTCGATGTCGCCACTACCACCTCCCCTTCTGTATCAGGTTGGTGTCTCACCACTCCCTGAGTTAGGGATGGAGAGAACCGGCGCATTGCCACAAAACTTTCCCCTTTCTAGAATCATAGTGTGCCCAGGCATCCTGCCAATACTCTTTAAAGCTTTTGGCTTGACTTTCTGACAAGGCTTGGGTGGGAAAACCGTATCAACACGCCAACCCTACCTTAACCCTACATTGTGCCAAGCTATGCCATCTGCTGGCATTTGCACAGAATTTTCTTTATAGAAGCAATTGCCTACTTTCCGATTGTAACGTCATCTTCACGAATTTCAGGATAGCCATTGAGCGAGTGGGCGTGCCAGACATCAGAATCTAGACAGTAGACTATGTATGAATCGCAAAATAAATTAAGACAATCCTACGCCTAAGACTTGGTTAAGGCTATTATCGTGAATGTTCCCTACCACGTTCAGCTTTACACGCTCCTTGTCATTAACCAAGTCGTGTCCGAGTCTTCCAAGGCTCCGGCAGGTCTTAAATCTTAAAACTTACAGCATCGTTGTACGGATATTACTGCTTGCGGCTAGTCAGGAGCAAATTGGCTTATCGCGTCAATTTTGCCTTTAAAATCGCCGCAACGGCTCAGCATAAATGATGAAACGGTCTGGTGATACTGCGGGGGCGCAAGCCTAAGTTGCGATCTAGACCGTAAAAATTTAGTTTTTGGCTGACGATAGCAATTTTGCTTCATGGTTTTGGGAACAATTTGTAAAGAGGTATTCTCACGGATCTATGACTCAATCCTCACCACGAAATCGCGCCCTTGCTGTCCGCAATGAGTTTTCGCCCTTCGGCAACCAGCTGATTCAGGCAGGCTATGTTGACACCGACCAAATGCGGCAGGCTATGGTAGAAAGCCGCAAGTCTGGTAGACCCTTAACCGAGGTTCTAGAAACGATTACTG
This sequence comes from Trichocoleus sp. ST-U2, assembly GCF_039961875.1. Classification (NCBI taxonomy): domain Bacteria; kingdom Bacillati; phylum Cyanobacteriota; class Cyanophyceae; order Leptolyngbyales; family Trichocoleusaceae; genus Trichocoleus; species Trichocoleus sp. ST-U2. The sequence continues at coordinate 171,739 of NZ_JAMPJY010000007.1, forward strand.
GGCGATCGCTTCCCCCAGATTTGCTACGTCAGTATAAAAAACAACAGCTTTTTGAACTCAAAATTCTTTACGGAGTTGAATCTCTAGATCCGGAAATCAGCCAAATTCCCACTTCTCAGATTGGGTCTTTGATTGAAACCCTGATTCCGATCGATATCTGTAGCCGCTATAAACTAGTACCCTTAACGAAAAATGACACCCAGCCCCCCTCGGTACTGGTGGCAATGGTCGATCCAGATAATTTAGCGGCTCAGGACGATCTCAACCGCATCTTGCGACCCCAGGGCATCGCCTTGCAGCGAATGGTGATCACTCTGGAAGACTGTTTGAATCTAATTAACCAATACAAGGATGAGCAAACTAGGAAAGAGGAAGTAGCGCGAATCCAAAAATCTGTGGATGTCTCAGACGTTCTGGATAATTTGAACGACTTAGGCGATGCGCCTCCTGAAATTGAAGATGACCTGAATGTAGAGGATGCTCAGGGCGCTCCCGTTATTAACTTGGTTAACAGAATCCTCCTCAAGGGTCTGCAAGAGCAGGTTTCAGACATTCACATTGAACCCCAAGAAGAATTCTTACGCATTCGCTTCCGGAAAGATGGGGTGCTACAACAAGCCTTCGAGCCGTTCCCGAAAAAAATCATCCCAGCCGTCACAGCTCGCTTCAAAATCATGGCTGAGCTAGACATTGCCGAGCGACGGATGCCCCAGGATGGTCGTATCCGGCGGGTGTTTGAAGGGCGTAAGGTTGACTTTCGGGTGAATACCTTACCCAGCCGCTACGGCGAAAAGGTGGTCTTGCGAATTCTCGATAACTCTTCCACCCAGCTAGGTTTGGATAAGTTAATTTCCGATTCAGAATCGCTAGAAATTGTCAGAGAAATGGCAAGCCGTCCCTTCGGCTTGATTTTAGTAACCGGGCCAACTGGGTCTGGTAAATCTACCACCTTGTACTCAGTTCTGGCAGAACGGAACGATCCGGGAATTAATATCAGTACCGCAGAAGACCCGATTGAGTATGCCTTGCCTGGGATTACTCAGGTACAGGTAATTCGAGAGAAGGGAATGGATTTTTCCTCGATCTTAAGAGCCTTCATGCGCCAAGATCCGGATGTAATTCTGGTGGGTGAAACGCGGGACAAAGAAACGGCGAAAACCGCAATTGAAGCAGCACTAACCGGACACTTGGTACTGACAACCCTGCACACCAACGATGCCGCCGGTGCGATCGCCCGCTTAGACGAAATGGGCATCGAGCCATTCATGGTATCGGGTTCGCTGATAGGCGTTCTGGCGCAACGCTTGATGCGGCGTGTTTGTAGCGAGTGTCGCCTTTCCTATTCACCCACTTCACAAGAACTCGGTCGATTTGGTTTATCAGCTTCTGGAGACGGGGATATTACCTTCTACAAAGCCAATACTTTACAACCCGATGAAGCGAAGGAAGCCAAAAGCAGAAATGCTCTGTGCCAAAAATGTAATGGCATTGGCTATAAGGGACGTGTGGGTGTTTATGAAGTTATGCGCGTGACCGAACGCTTGCAAAATTTAATCAGCCAAGGTGCCCCCACCGAGCGCATTAAAGAAGCAGCCGTGGAAGAAGGGATGAAGACATTGCTGGCCTACAGCTTAGACCTGGTACGCCAAGGTTATACCACTCTGGAAGAAGTAGAACGGGTGACATTTACAGATTCTGGTCTTGAGGCAGAACTCAAAGCCAAGCGGAAGAGCGGTCTAGAATGTGTCACTTGCACTGCTGAGTTAAAGCCAGAGTGGCTAGATTGTCCTTATTGCATGACGCCTCGCTTTTCCGAATAAATTTCAATCGTCAATCGCTAATGGCGAATGGCAATCACCCAAGCTACGTCCTTAGTCACGGAAAATTAGCAACTGAGAAATCAAGAATCACCCCAGGAGACAGCCTCATGGAATTAATGATTGAAGACTTGATGGAGCAACTCATTGAAATGGGCGGCTCAGATATGCACATCCAGGCAGGAGCGCCGGTTTACTTTCGCATTAGTGGGAAACTCAACCCCATTGGGGACGAACCGCTTCCTCCCCAGGAGTGTCAGAAACTCATCTTCAGTATGCTGAACAACACGCAGCGTAAGGAATTAGAGCAAAACTGGGAACTTGACTGCTCTTATGGGGTTAAGGGATTGGCTCGCTTCCGTGTCAATGTGTACAAAGAGCGGGGCTACTATGCGGCGTGCTTAAGAGCGTTGTCTTCTAAAATTCCGAACTTCGATCAGTTGGGTCTCCCAGACGTCGTGCGGGAATTGACTCACAGACCGAGAGGAATGGTGTTGGTGACGGGGCAAACGGGTTCTGGGAAAACCACCACCCTTGCTGCGATGCTCGACTTGATCAACCGGACGCGGGCAGAACACATTCTAACGGTGGAAGACCCGATTGAATATGTTTACCCGAACATCAAGAGCTTGTTTCACCAGCGTCAAAAAGGCGAAGATACTAAGAGCTTTGCGAATGCGCTGAGAGCCGCGCTCCGGGAAGACCCCGATATTATCCTGGTAGGGGAAATGCGCGACCTAGAAACCATTGGTCTGGCGGTATCAGCGGCTGAAACAGGTCACTTGGTGTTCGGCACCCTGCACACCAGCTCAGCAGCAGGTACTATCGACCGGATCTTGGACGTATTTCCTCCAGAGCAACAGCCCCAAATCCGCGCTCAGTTGTCTGGTTCGTTATTGGCAGTCTTCAGCCAATGCTTAGTGCCCAAACATAATCCGAAACCCGGTGAATATGGTCGGGTAATGGCGCAGGAAATCATGCTGGTAACACCAGCGATCGCTAACTTGATTCGAGAAGGAAAATCTGCTCAAATTTACTCTGCTATCCAGACTGGAGCAAAATTGGGAATGCAGACGATGGAACAGGCTCTAGCTGGCTATGTCAAAGCTGGTGCCATCTCCTTTGAGGCGGCGATGGGCAAATCATCTAAACCTGAAGAATTACAGCGTATCCTGGGGACATCGCCAGCGACAGGGGCAAAAGCTGGCGCTCGGTAGGTTCGAGGCGGTGTAAAACCTATTGCACTAAGCTTGTATGATGCCAGGTAGTCCAGACCGAATATGTTTCGGTCTGGACTACCTGGCAGCCCTCAGCAGAAATTGTCAAAAACCTCCCCGGAAGACACCTTCCCATTACAAAAATTTTCTTTTTAAAAGCCATTCTTCTTTCACTTAGAGGTGAGGTATGCCTACCTATATTGCTGATGTTCGGGACTCTAAAGGAGCCGCCAAGAAAGACAAAATTGTCGCCGACTCCCTTGGCAGTGCCCGCGACGCCCTGCGCGAAAAATGGGTTTCTGTTGCAAATATCAAAGAAACCCAAACCTTTGACCTGAGCAAATTAAACCTAAAAGACATTCAAACTTCTTTAGCGAAGGTTACAGTCAAGGATAAAGCCGTCTTTTCTCGTCAGTTTGCCGCGATGGTCAACGCGGGTGTGGCGATTGTTAGATGCTTAGGTGTTCTTTCCGAACAATGTACCAATCCCAAGCTCAAAAAAGCGCTGGTGGAAATTAGCTCTGAGGTTCAACAAGGTGTGAATCTCTCGGATGCGATGCGTAAACATCCGGAGTGTTTCGATAATCTATACGTCAGTATGGTGCAAGCCGGTGAGGTCGGCGGTGTCCTTGATGAGGTACTCAACCGATTAGCCAAAGTCCTAGAGGATATGGCACGCCTGCAAAACCAAGTCAAAGGGGCAATGGCATACCCCGTGGCGGTGGGAATCTTGGCAATTATTGTCTTTATTTGTATGACGGTGTTTTTGATCCCGATCTTTGCTGGCATTTTCCAAGATTTGGGGACAGAATTGCCGGCTCTAACCCTGTTCATGTTGTGGATCAGCGGTATCCTCAGAAGTTGGAGGATCATCATCCCAATCATTACTGTCATCGTTGCCTCTTTTCTTTACAGACAGTATTACAAGACGCCAGTTGGTCGTGTAACGATGGATCGTTTTTTCTTAAAAATGCCGCTATTAGGCGACTTGAATGAGAAATCATGTGTTGCTCGTTTTTGCCGCATTTTTGGAACCTTGACTCGTTCAGGAGTGCCCATTCTTACTTGTATGGATATTGTGAGAGATACGGCGGGGAACCAAGTAATCGCCAACGCGGTGGAAGCAGCCAAGCTAGACATTCAACAGGGTGGGATGATGAGCTTAGCTTTGCAAAAAGAGCAGGTTTTCCCAATCCTGGCAATTCAAATGATTAGTATTGGGGAAGAGACAGGTCAGTTAGATGCCATGATGATGAAAGTGGCAGATTTCTATGAAGATGAGGTTGAGCAAGCGGTGAAAGCACTCACCAGCGTTCTCGAACCCATTATGATGGTGGTGTTAGCGGGGATGGTCGCGGTGATTTTGCTTTCGATGTATCTCCCCATGTTTGCTGTGTTTGACAAACTAGGCTAATCAATTTCAGGTTTTGGATTTTTCTCATTCCCAGATTTATCTGGGAATGAGATTTGGGATGGAGGGCTTATGGTACTTAACGATGACCTAATCTCCAATCTAAGATTGAAAATTTAAAATCAAAATATGTTTGTTAAGCAATCCTATTACGAAGCTAGCTTGGCGGAGTACAGTAACCTGTCTGGAGCGATCGCATTGCTCAAGCAGCACCGACCTTATCTGGAGATGATTCCTAGTATGCGCCGGTCTGAGGAGAGCGCGATCGCCATTCCTTTGCCGGTGGTGCGGATTCGCCATGCCTTATCTAAAGCAGAAAGCGCTAGCGTTGTTACATCTAGAGGAGAAGCCATTCGTTTGCCCTGTGATGTGGCAATTTTAATGTGTGACCCCGAATGGAAAATCAAAATGGGGGTGGAGATTTTTGTCTTTATCCACCGTCCCCAAGAAGACTTCTCCGACTTGTTGAGTCGCTGGCGGCAGACCCAAGTGTGGCTGGACAAAGAATATGAGTGGTTGATGCCACCTCGCCATCAACACATTTTCAGCGAGGGCGCTGACAAGCTATATCCTTTGTTTGTTGTATTTCCAGAGACGCCAGAACGAATTAAGCGAGGCTTAATGGGAGCCTGTCTCCCCTTTGTCATCCAGACCCCAATGTTGGATGTTGAGGAACAGGCACAGGAATCTTTTTTGCCTGAAAGTCCCAACGTTTGACGGTTGAAGCAGGTTGAAGTGTAATCAACCTGCTAACGTACCCATTTTCAACCTGTTAACTACTTGACAAACTGCGGCATGACTTCGGCGGCGGTCAACAAACCGTAGATGCCTCGACGATGGAGTGCGACTCCGGCTTTGAGATAGCCGAAGGCAGGGCCGCAGACATTGGCTGCCATACTGGTTTCATCGCCAAGGGTAAAGGTATGGGTAGAAATCTTGCCTTCAAAGGTGCGACCTGTCACTTGGACATTCGTGCTGAGTGGTTTTTTGGGATTGCGGGTATCGACGACGCCGCCGACCGTAACGCGATCGCGCGGACAAATTCCAGCTAGCTCTAGCATCACATCATCAGCGTGTTCCATATTCTCCAGAGCCAGGATGCCGTTGGTTTGATCCAGCAATGCTTCCACTTCGGCATCACTCATGGCTCTGGCGCGCTCCACATCGTATCCGGGTAGATGGGCAATATCTTCCCGAATCGTCGCTCGGTAGGCTTCCCAATTTGCAATCCCTACTCCAAACGTAATCTTGACGCTATGGATTTCGGCATAACTTTGGGCGGCAAGAGCCGCTGCCGCGGTCAACAATCCAGGCGTCGCCCCACAGCCAGTCAGATAAGTAATTCCTGCTGCAAGAAGTTCCTCTTGCAGATCCAGTAGCTGCTCGACAGCGCTGGTACGCTTCATGGCGTCTACCAGAACCCCCCGCCAGCCAGATTGAATAAATTGCCGCGCGACGGACGCCATAAAGGTGTTGGGCAGATTGGGCAGTGCTAGGAAATATCCATCTACCGGCTTAGCTCGTTCGATTAAGTCCTGGATGCTCTGGCTGCTGAGGGTGCCTGTCGGCTCTAAATAGCCAAGAGAACCCCTTGTTTGGTAAATCCCAATGCTGGCATCTGGATCTAACCCTTGGGCGGCGTAGGTATAGCCTTTCTGGTCAGCAGCTGCAACCCAGATCATCTCGCGTTTTGGCGCAAGCACTCTGGCGGCAGCCTGCCCCAGTCCACCAAAGCCCAAGACGCCCACTCGAATGGGGGTTGGGGAGTTGATTGAACCTGTGACTTGCTCTGCACTCATAGCGTCTTCTTGCAATTGAACAAACTTTAATTATCCAGGCTCCTGGACGCGCCGGTTCGTTCACTTTTGAGAGCTTGAGCGATCGCTCAAGAAGTCTGTTGGCTTTTTTGCTCAATTTCGGATAATTTCTCTATCTTGACGCAGATGTAAAGTTAAGCGACACTGACAAATAATCAAAGTAAGACTCGCCTAATTAATTAAGTTTTGTTACGTTTTAACTCGTTGTGACTCAATTGCTCAACATTTGAGCAACATTAATTTATTAATATCCCAGCGAGTCAGTTCTAAGAAAGATGTCTTATCCGGCAGCATCAGCAGTATGGTTCGTGCCGCCGCCTAACTTGAGCAATCCCTAACCAATGAGCATGGAAACGCTAGAGTTTATCATTTATCCGGATGGTCGGGTGCAGGAGAAAGTCACCGGAATTACTGGGAAATCCTGTGCCGAAGTGACTGCCGCTATTGAAGCCCAATTGGGTCTGGTACTAACTCAGGAACCGACTTCTGAATTTTTTGCCTCAGTGATTCATCAGAGTGCGACGGCGACAGCCGGGGCAACTTATAGCGAGTGGTAAGGTAAGTTTTTTTTGAGTCCAACTTAATTTATTTGAAAAAATCGTCATGTCACACTTTAGCAACATCAAAACTCAAATCCGCAATCTTGTCTCGTTAGAAGCCGCTTTGACCGACTTAGGAATAGATTGGAAATCTGGCCCGCAAACAGTGCGCGGCTATCGCGGTCAAACCCTTACGGCTGATGTTGCCATTGAGCAAAAAAATGGTTATGACATCGGTTTTCGTTGGAACGGTCAGGAATACGAACTTGTTGCTGACCTACAGTATTGGCAGCAAACGGGTTCTGTAGAGCGGTTTCTCAACCGAGTGACTCAGCGTTATGCTTACCACACGGTTGTCAAAGAATCTGCAATGCAGGGCTTCCAAGTTGCCGAGCAAAAACAGAATGAAGATGGTTCAATCCGCCTAGTAGTGCAGCGCTGGAGTGCCTAATGTCTGATTACCCAACTCCTGAACAGCCAACTCCCGAACGTTCTGGCTTGGAGCCAGAGTTAGGTGGTATTTGGCGGGATGCCCCGGAACGTTCGGGTTTGGAGCCGGAGTTGGGTGGCACCCTGCGGCAAAAAGGCGTCTATGTTGATGAAATAACCTGTATTGGCTGCAAGCACTGTGCCCATGTTGCTCGCAATACTTTTTATATTGAGCCAGATTATGGGCGATCGCGTGTAGTTCGGCAGGATGGAGACTCGGAAGAAGTCATTCAGGAAGCCATTGACACCTGTCCGGTCGATTGTATCCATTGGGTTGATTACACGGAATTGAAAAAGCTTGAACAAGAGCGGCAATATCAGGTGATTCCATTGATCGGATTCCCTGCTGACCATGCGATTACGGCTGTGAAGCAGCGGCAAAAGAAGGTTAAGAAAAAGCAACCGAAACCCATAGACTAAAGGTTCGCTGGTATAAAAAATGCCCGTCTGTACGGGCTAAATAAATAAAACCCCCAACAGATGCCTGCTATTGGGGGTTTTATTTAAAGCGTTGCACTCTCGCTTCTAACGAGAAACCCCTTGCACGACTGGACGCACACCAGAGCCAGGGAACGGTTCCGGAGTACCCAACCAGTTAAAGTCATTCAGCCGAAAACTGATGGAACCCAGCTCCAAAACAGGGTTGTAGCGCAGGACGATGTTGTAGGTGCGGCGGCTGTATTCCAGAAAGTAGTCGGTGCTGATGTTCTCCTTAGTATTTAAATTGACCGAGGTTTGAAAACCCAGGCGAAACGGGCCATAAATCTGTTGGGTAATGCCCGCGGAAAGGACGTTGGTGTCCACGAGGCGGTCAAATAAGAAAGGTGATATACCACCACGAGCAACTTGAGAGTAGGTAACGTTAAACCCGGTGTAATCTAAAAAAGGTCGGGAGAAATGACCGAATTGTCCTTGCACCCCAATGCTCCCGCTCAGGGATTCCTGGCTATCCCCACTACTGTAACCACTATAAACGCCGGTGACGCCCGTCGTTAATAGTACATAGGGAACAACTGGCACGGGTGTGTAGCGCAGTCCTTCAGTGGGGGTGGCAGGCAACCCTTTACCCCGCCAAAGTAAAAAGTTGCGGTTGAGGGAGGCACTGGCTTGATAGCGACTGAGACTGACGCGATTGTTGGTTTGCCCTGGTTCGAGCAAGTCTAAACGGTCTGTATCTGCGTTGATGAACTGGGCACCCGCTTGATAAGTGAGGTTGATGCCAGTATTCCCTAAGGGAATGACCGGAGAAGTCAGAACTGCGCCTAAACTACTCTGGACCGTTTGATAGCCGAGGGAGCCGTTGAACAGGCGATCGCGGTAGCTATATTCTAAATTTAAGGTATGGGGTAGACGGGTGCCGATAATCTGGCGCAGCCGCAGGCTCGCTCTTAGCTGGTCGTCTGCGATCTCTTCGGGATCTAGACTGGTGAAAACAGCCGACCCTCTCAAGGTTGTGGTGGGACTGAGGGTGGCATCTAGTCTAGTCCTGAGACCAAACACGGAGGGATCGAGGAAGCTCCCCTCAGAAACCGCTTTTTGAAGAAAATATTGCGGGGTGACGCGCAATCGCACGCGGTTGGTAGAAATCAGTTGAAAGGTTCGTTCCGCAAACACACCACCTCGGTCTTCAGCATCATACCCGAACGTGACGAGACCCGGTTCGGTTTCGCTCCGGTCAATCACTCTGCGATCTTGAAAAATTGGGATCGAAAAACCCTGGTCAAAAACGACGCGGGAGCGGGTGGTGGTAATTTCATCTACCAGGGGCGAAATCCGCCTAAATCTGGCTGTATCTGCCCGTACCTCAAGTTCTGGTGGCGAAAAGGGATCGTTGGTTAGGCGAACATTGGTAGCAAAAGCTCCTTCAGAGTCGAAATCCACCCGGTCGGCTTGAAAGCGCAGCCGGTTAATTGCACCCCCTTCCTGAAACGGCTGCTGGTTTTGGATGTTCTGGCTAGCCCCAACGACCAGTCCGTAGCCGCCAGGACTGGTGATATTCGAGACGGGTTGGTTGGCGGTAATGCGATCGCTTAACGGTCGTACTGAGGCAGCCGCAGCACTGGCATCATTGGGTAAAGGACTCGAAAAATCTGCCCCTGCTGAAGGCTGGTAAATCTCGCCACTGGCATTTAAGAGGAAACCGCTATCCTGGGCAAAATAATACTCAACGCGATCGCCCCGCAGCACTTGTTCGCCTCGCGTCATGGCGACATTCCCGTCGCCCACTACAACGCGATTCGGCAAGTTTACCTGTAGCCGATCGGCATCTACTACCGCACCCTGGTAGCGCAAAACAACATCGCCTTCTGCTGTAACGACTTGTCGATCTACGTCGTATTCTTGCTGGTCAGAAGTTAATTCCACAACGCCTCCCGTACCGCCAGAAGTCGTAGGCGGAGGTGGCGTCGTACCGGGGGCGGGGGCGGGTGCTGGTTGATTTTCTGGGGTGGGAGGTGCGGGTGCTGATGCCGGTGCCGGTGCCGGTGCCAATTCTTCTTCAGACCAAGGCTCACCCTCCGACACGGGCGCTGGAGGAGCCGATTCTATCGGAGTTTCACTCGGCAAAGATTCCGGAGATTCCGGAGATTCTAGCGGTTCTGGAGGCTGTTGATCGACACTCGGTAGCTGCTTCTGCAACACCGGAGTTGCCGCGCGTTCTTTTGCGATCGCAGCCTGACTTTCAGTGTTCTGTTCCCTAGGTTCTGACTCTTGATTTTCTACCGACGAAGCACCAAATTCAGCAACGTTCGGCAAATCCTGGTCTGGGTATGCGTAAGGGCGAAGCCGTTGTGCTGATAATGCAGGGTCGTCGTCATTCTGGTCTGTCTGCACAGATGCTTCTTCCCTACCACTCCCATTCCGGACGATTGGATGACCCACTGAAATTGGGGCACCAAGGGGGGCAGCTTTTCTGGTGGGGATAGAAATTACAGAGAGCGAGGAAGAAGACTCCGGCGCAAACGTTTCCGGCTGCGTCGGGGCAGCAAGGATCTCAGGTTGCAGGGTTCGCTGGGAATCCGATGCAATTGTTTGAGCGGAGACAGCTAGAGGAGTGACATCCTCTGGCGGCAACGTGTTGATAATCGCAGGCGGTGGGGGCGGCGGAACTGGTTGGGGCATCTTCTAGCAACAGGAGTTGAGCGGACAGCACCAATGCCTATCCTCAACTGCACTCTGAGTAGGGTGCCTCGCAGTGGACTGCTGCCCCGACATCGGCCTGAGGCATAAAGCGATCGCTGTTTATTCCAGATCCCGGCGTTTTGGGTTACGGGAAGGATCGCTGGACAAAAATCCAAACACAAAGAGCAGGCTGAAGAAGGCAACGACTATATAAACGACAATTTTGAGAGTCACCATACCGATATCTACTCCAGACGGGAAAGGCTGAATGTTGCTGCCTTAAAGGCAGAACAACTTTCTCATAATACCGAAATATTGCTTCATTTTTGCCTTGAGTCTGGAGTGATTGTTGACCTCAAGCGGTCAGTCCAGCCGTCGTTTGAGCTGCTTAAACTGCTCTGACGATTGCCAGAGCGCGAAGTTTCCCTAGCGATCGCTTAGTTGTTATACCACGAGATCGCACCCGGTTCCTGGGTTTTAACTTTTCCCTAGCTCAAAATCAAGGAAATTGGAGAACCTGGGAAATACTGAAATCCTTGCTAGGGTGCGATCCCAGATAGCTAAGGTGTTTGGACGCCAGGAGGATAAACACGCGAATGCCACTAAATGCCACTAATGGTGCCCAAGGGCAGCGTTGCAAGAGACGCGATGTTCACCGCTTTTAGGCGATCGCTCCCGTGCTAGGAGCGCTTTTCTAAACAAATTTTCTCAATATTCCCTGGAAAAACCAGGATTTTGGATTGAAAGCGGCAGCTTGCTAAGGGCAGCTAGCTGGATAAAGGGATCAACATTTCCAGTCCTAAAAAAGAGTATAAAGAGCATCCAACTTGTAGCGGAAGTGAGTACACAATAGCTCTATTAAGACTTTAGAGGCTTTGTCAATGCAGCCGATTCGGACATTTAACGTTTCCCCCGCCTTACCGTCAAGACTAGAACCCTTACGAAAACTGGCATATAACCTGCATTGGGATTGGAACTTTGAAACTAAAGAGTTATTTCGCCGCCTAGACCGCGATTTGTGGGAATCCAGCCGTCACAATCCAGTGCTAATGCTGGGAACTATTTCTCAAGCGCGGCTACAAGAAGTTGCTGAAGATGAAGGCTTTGTTGCCCACATGGAACGAGCCAGCCGCCAGCTAGACGACTACCTGCAAGAACGGACGTGGTATCGCAAACACAGGAATGAGGTGAACGGTCAGAGGACTGAGAAGAAACAAGAAAATTCTTCTGCTTCCTCGCTCAGTCCTCAGGACTCAGGACTCAGGACTCAGGAGTGTTATGCCTATTTCTGCGCGGAATTTGGTCTAACCGACTGCCTGCCCATTTACTCTGGTGGCTTGGGCGTTCTCGCGGGAGACCATCTGAAATCAGCCAGTGACTTAGGCTTACCCCTCGTTGCCGTCGGCTTACTCTATCAGGAAGGGTATTTTGCCCAGTACCTCAATGCCGATGGTTGGCAGCAGGAACGCTATCCGGTTAACGATTTCTACAATATGCCGTTGCACCCGGAGTGCAATCCTGACGGTTCGGAACTGCGGATTTCTGTAGAGTATCCAGGGCGCACCGTCTATGCCCGTGTCTGGCGCGTGCAAGTGGGAACTGTGCCCCTATACCTGCTCGATACCAACATTGAGCCGAACAATCCCTACGACCACGACATCACCGACGAGCTGTATGGTGGTGACTTGGATATGCGGATTCACCAGGAGATGATGTTGGGCATCGGGGGCTTCCGGATGCTGAAGGCGCTGGGATACAAACCCACTGTTTACCATCTGAATGAAGGTCACTCAGCGTTTCTGATTCTGGAACGCATCCGGATGCTGATGCAGGAAGAGAAACTGGATTTTGCCGCCGCTAAACAAGTGGCGCAAGCAAGTCAAGTTTTCACGACTCACACGCCTGTCTCTGCTGGGTTCGATTTGTTCCCCCCGGATAAGGCTCTTTATTACGTGGGGCACTATGCCGATATTTACGGACTTTCCCACGAAGAGTTTCTCGGCTTAGGACGGGAGGACACTGGGGATTTGGCGTCACCCTTTAGCATGGCAGCACTGGCGATGAAGACATCGAGCTTTGTCAATGGGGTTGCTCAGCTGCACGGGTTGGTGTCGCGGAAGATGTTTCAGAGTCTCTGGAAAGATTTTCCACTCAATGAGGTGCCGATTACCGCGATTACGAATGGAGTCCACGCCCGCACTTGTGTAGCGAAGTCAACGCAGGAGCTGTATGACCGCTACCTTGGCCCTCAGTGGTCTGACGCGCCAGTAGACGATCCGTTGTGGGAGCGGGTGCAGTCGATTCCGGATGAGGAGTTGTGGCGCAATCACGAGCGTCAGCGGTCAGAACTGGTGGTGTTTGTGCGCGATCGCCTAGTGAGAAAGTTGCGCGATCGCGGTGCTTCTCCCTCTGAGATTGACCAAGCGCAGGAAGTATTAGATCCAACGGTGCTAACAATCGGGTTTGCCCGTCGTTTTGCGACTTATAAGCGGGCAACTCTGTTTTTGCGGAACCTAGACCGGATCAAGAAAATCTTGTTGGGCGATCCAAATCGGCGGGTGCAATTCGTCATTGCTGGAAAAGCTCATCCCAAGGATATGCCTGGGAAGGAACTGATTCGGGATATTATTCATTTCTCGCGGGATGAAGGAATGAATGCCAGCGTGGTATTTATCCCGGACTACGATACTTATGTTGCCCGATTAATGGTGGCAGGTTGTGATGTTTGGTTGAACACTCCCAGACGTCCGCGAGAAGCATCTGGCACCAGTGGAATGAAGGCGGCGATGAATGGTTTGCCAAATCTGAGCGTGCTGGATGGCTGGTGGGATGAGGCAGATTATGTCCGCACTGGCTGGCCCATTGGTCACGGGGAAGACTATGAAGACATCAATTATCAAGATGATGTGGAAGCGAATGCTTTGTACGACTTGCTAGAACAGGAAGTCGTGCCGCTATTCTATAACCGGGATGGTGCTGGAATTCCCCGCAAGTGGACTGCCAAAATGAAGGATTCGATTCGATTGAATTGTCCGTTCTTCAATACGTCGCGGATGGTGCGGGAGTATGCAGTGCGGGGATATTTCCCAGCGAGCGATCGCTACTCTACGATGACCGCAGACAACTACGCCCCCGCCAAGGATGTAGCCGCCTGGAAGCAACGAATCTTCGAGCAATGGTACAACATCAAAATCGAAGAAGTTGATGTCTCTGAACCGGCTGGGATTATGGTCAACCAAACCGTTAGCGTCAAAGCGCGGGTTAATCTGGGGAAACTCAGCTCCGATGATGTTCAAGTTGAACTTTATCAGGGTGCAGTTGGTGTCGATGGGGAAATTGTCAACGGCATTCCCGTAGTGATGGATTACCAAGGCAAAGATCAACAAGGATGTAGTATTTACACTGTTGATATTCTTTATACCTCCAGTGGTTTGCAGGGTTTCTCTTTACGGGTTTTGCCAAAACACGACAATCTATCAAGCCCCTACGAATTGGGGCTGATTCTTTGGGCTTAGATAGTTTTGAGTTTTGAGTTATTAATTCAAAATTTAAAACTCAAAATGATTCTTGGGGACGACAATATATCCGGTGGTGTCATCTCCCAGCACCAGATTTCTTTCTAATCCCCAGTACCACCAGTGAGCGCCTACATAGGCACAGATGAGACTATCTAGCTTATCTTCTAAGGCTTTAAAGGTGGCAAGGGTACTGGGGATTTCTAAGAGAAACGAACCGCCAAGACGCAGAGGACGCAGAGAGGAAGAGGCAGAAGAGACATCTAGTTTTGGTGTCAGGTTGGGTAGGCTATTTACAATATACTGGCGGAGTTTGATTAGTTCTAATTGACGCTCTGCCAGCTTGCCTTTTTTGTATTTAAGAATCCGCTCTAAGCTGAATAAATTTACGATGGCTGGGTGGGGAAATACTTCGATTTGATAGCGTCCCGGTTGCTGGGGTTTGATAATTGGTGCGTGAGCAAATCCACGGGATTCAAGGCTGAGTCCAAATCCAACAGTGCGTTGGGCGAAGGGGAGTCCTAGATTCGCTGGGTAGCAACCCGCGTGATAGCGACCAAAATATTTGTGGGTAAGTTTATCAGATAGTCGCGTCCCGGTGGTATTAGGAATCAGTGTCGGGGCATCGACGGCAATCATCGCTGGTTCTGCTGCGGGTGCCCAAGTATCAATCCAGTTGAGAATTTCTTCTATTGTTTCGAGTCTATCTAAATCCAGCAGATGCAACAGCCCATCTTCCCAAGCGAGGCAGCATAATCCACTGGGTTGCGATCGCCATCCCAAATCAATGCCTAAAAATTTTATCACGCTGAAATTTTATTATCTATCTTGGTGCTTCGTGCCGCTCATCTTATTCAAATCTGCGAATCAAATTCAAAAATGGTTCAATTCTGTTGCATAGAAACACATAGTTATGAGGTAAATGAAGCGATGCTTTATAGCTTCTGAATTCGGCTCGAAGTCAATAGATTAGCTGTTTGGAATTTACTTTACAAAATAATTTTAATATAGCTTGTTAATAACCCAAACAAATTAAAGTATTTACAAACAGTGTTGCTGATGCAACTAATAATTCTGTTAAGGAGTCCCTTTTAAGCACCAACTAGGCTGTTAAATATGCAAAGTATCTGAATTTACATGGCTATGATAGTATAAAAATCTAGTCACTGGCATATATTGTTCTTTTTGACCCTAAACGAGTAGTAGTTATTACACCAAAGTAGTGATTATGAATAATTATAAAGGATGCAATTACTGTCTGCATTATCGCCCTGATGGAACCTGTGTTGCTTTTGACCCTGGTTTTATTCCAATAACGATTGCTTCAGGGCAAACAAAACATATTCAACCTTTACCAAATCAGGGAAATACAATTGTTTATGAGTCAGCCGGAAAATCTATATTCTCCAGGTTGGATGAGTATCGGATAAATAACAAGCTGATGCGTGAAAGAATAGAGGTTATAGAAGGCGACATTACTCAGCAACAAGTGGATGCCATCGTCAATGCTGCGAATGAATCCCTAATGGCTGGTGGTGGGGTTTGTGGAGCTATCCATCGTGCTGCTGGGTTAGGGCTTGAGGAAGAATGTCTACAACTGAAGGTTTGCACGGAAGGCGATGCCAAAATAACAAAGGGCTACAACCTCCCAGCAAAGTGGGTTATTCACACGGTTGGACCAGTATGGGAAGGTGGCAGGTATGAAGAACATAAAGTGCTGGCTCAGTGCTATCGCAATTGCTTTGCTTTGGTAGAGCAATATAAAATTAAAACCGTAGCATTTCCATCTATCAGTACAGGAGCCTATGGCTTCCCGGTAGAGAAAGCAGCAAAAATCGCAGTTTCTGAAGCTAGACGTTTTCTGGAGCGAAACACCTCAGTTGAGAAGATAATGTTTGTTTGCTATGAAAAGCAGACTTATGACCACTACACTATCAATCTAGATGAAATTCTGCCAGCCAAACCCGAGTGAATTACTTCAGAAAAATATTTACAATTGCCATCTAATCGCCTATTTATTTCATAAATAATCAATTTCTTCTAGAGCGGCTACGAGGGGAAAATTATCAAGAGATAACTCGCAGGAAATTCATAGCCAAAAATCTAAACATTTAAGCTAGCTACGTTGTGCAATCAACAAAACTCCTGAAAAGCGCGATCGCATTCTGAGCATGGTTGGTTATTTTCCATCCCAGCAGAAAACTGATTATGGGTAAAGTGGAGCGTTTAGGTACCGAATAATTGCAAAAGACGCGATCGCTCCTTTGCCTCTGGGCTATTAAAATAACGCCTAAAATAACGCCGCGATGATGCCATAAAATGTCAAACTAGATAGATAAGTTTTGTTAACGCAGGCATCAAAACTGCGCTTCTAGATAGCTAAATTGAAATTCATGGTTAAGCAACGCATTCTCTCTGGGGTTCAACCAACGGGTAATCTGCATCTAGGTAACTACTTGGGAGCGATTCGCAACTGGGTAGAAGGGCAGAGTCAGTACGAAAATTACTTCTGTGTGGTGGATTTGCACGCGATTACCGCGCCGCACGATGCCAGTACGTTAGCTGAAAATACTTATAAAATTGCTGCTTTGTATTTGGCTTGTGGGATCGATTTGCAGTATTCCAGTATTTTCGTGCAATCCCACATCCCTGCACATAGCGAACTGACTTGGCTGCTGAATTGCATCACTCCCCTCAACTGGCTGGAAGATATGATCCAGTTCAAGGAAAAGGCAGTTAAGCAGGGAGAAAATGTCAATACTGGTTTGCTAGACTATCCGGTGCTGATGGCGGCAGATATTTTGCTGTATCAGGCGGATAAAGTGCCGGTGGGAGAAGATCAGAAGCAGCACTTAGAATTGACCCGCGATATTGCGAATCGGTTTAATTACCAATTTTGCCGGGAAAATCCGGTGTTGAAACTGCCAAATCCGCTGATTCGGACTGAAGGGGCGCGAGTGATGAGTCTGACGGATGGCACTCGGAAGATGTCGAAATCCGATCCTTCGGATATGAGTCGGATTAACCTGCTCGATACGCCAGAGCAAATCCAAAATAAGATTAAACGCTGCAAAACTGACTCAGTGCGCGGTCTAACTTTTGACGATTCGGAACGACCCGAAGCCCGAAATTTGCTGACGCTATACATGGTGCTTTCGGGCAAGACGAAGGAAGAAGCCGCAGCCGAGTGTCAGGATATGGGCTGGGGACAATTCAAGCCATTGCTGACGGAAACCACGATTAACGCCCTGAAACCGATTCAGGAAAAGTATCAAGCGGTGATGGATGACAAAGGCTATTTGGAGTCCGTGTTGCGCGATGGCAGGCAGAAAGCGGAAGCGATCGCGTCCGTTACTCTCGCCCAAGTGAAAGCTGCCCTCGGTTATTCGGTTCCCCTTTAACCAGATATAAGTTATCAAGGATGGAAGCGATTAGTGATTGATGCTTCAGAATGAGTTATTTAATTCAAAATTCAGCAGGAACGCGGGAACCCCGCCCCTACAAGACCAATTTGCGTACTGCTGTGGAATCGGGTGAATTTTTAGTGACTGCCGAGGTTGCCCCTCCCAAGGGCGGCGATCCTTCCGAGATGCTGAAAATGGCGAAAACCCTCGAAGGTCGGGTTCATGCGGTCAATATTACCGATGGCAGTCGGGCAGTGTTGCGGATGTGTTCAATGGCGGCTTCGGTGATATTGCTCCAGCATGGAATCGAGCCGATTTGCCAGATTGCTTGTCGCGATCGCAACCGCATCGGATTGCAAGCTGACTTGATGGGTGCCCATGCGTTGGGAATTCGCAATATCTTAGCTTTGACTGGCGATCCTGTAAAAGCTGGAGATCATGCCGATGCCAAGAGTGTATTTGACCTAGAATCCGTGCGGTTGCTGGGATTAATCAAAAAAATGAATCTCGGCTTCGACTGGAACGACAAACCCTTGAGTGATGGGGCGACTGACTTGTTCGTGGGTGCGGCTATCGATCCGCAATTGGCTAGCTGGTCGGGGTTGCAAAGTCGATTTGAGCGGAAATTAGCAGCAGGGGCGCAGTTTTTCCAAAGTCAGCTAATTTGCGATTTTGACCGGCTAGAAAAATTTATGGATCAAATCGCGGCTGGTTGTGGAAAGCCAATTTTGGCAGGAATTTTTCTGCTCAAATCTGCTAAGAATGCCCAATTTATCAATCGATGCGTGCCTGGAGTAAATATTCCCGACCACATTATTGAGAGACTCGCCGCTGCTTCCGATCCCTTGCAAGAAGGGATGCTAATTGCCGCCGAACAAGTTAAATTAGCTCGTCAACTCTGCCAAGGGGTTCATATGATGGCAGTGAAACGAGAAGATTTGATTTCGCAAATCCTCGATTTAGCCGGAATTCCACCGCTGACTCCGGTGGCGACAGCAGGAGAAAATAATGAACACACAAACAACAAAGCAGTTGCCGATTCCGCCTCACTTTGATGCCAAAAAGGTCGGGGAAGTCTGGCGGGTGCCTTATCAGCAACGGGCAGCGGATGCGAGGGAGTGGGCGAAAAAACACCAGATTTCAGCGGCGGCTGAGGACAAAACTCGCATTTGCCTATTGTTAATCGATGTCCAGAATACGTTTTGCATCCCCGATTTTGAATTATTTGTCGGTGGGAGAACGGGTACGGGTGCGGTAGAAGATAATCGGCGGCTGAGTGAATTTATTTATCGGAATTTGGGAGTCATTAGCGCGATCGCTCCCACAATGGATACTCACACGGCAATGCAAATTTTCCACCCCATCTTCTGGATTAACAACGCCGGAGAACATCCCACCGCCGCCGTGACGATGATTACACCGGAGGATGTTCACCAAGGTGTGTGGAAGGTGAATCCAGCCGTTGCCGGGATTGCTGGTGTCGATTACACCGAACTTTCCTCACACGCTTTGCATTATGTCAAGCATTTGAGTGAAGCGGGTAAATATCCGCTGACAGTGTGGCCTTATCATTCCATGCTGGGTGGAATCGGTCACGCTTTAGTGTCAGCGGTGGAAGAGGCACTCTTTTTCCACTGTATTGCCCGGAATAGCCAAACGCAGTTTGAAATTAAAGGCGACAATCCTTTAACTGAAAATTATTCTGTCCTCCGGGCGGAAGTTTTGGAAAGTACAAATGGACGCCCGATTGCTCAGAAAAATACCAGCTTGATTCAACAGTTACTCGCGTTTGATGCGGTGATTATTGCTGGTCAAGCGAAGAGTCACTGCGTTGCCTGGACAATTGATGATTTGTTATCAGAAATAACAGCAAAAGACGCTAATCTGGCGAAAAAGGTGTATCTGCTAGAAGATTGCACCTCACCTGTTGTCGTTCCTGGAGTGGTGGATTACACGGATGGAGCAGAAGAAGCTTTTGCTAGATTTGCCGCAGCGGGAATGCATCTGGTTCAATCCACTCAACCCCTAGAAACCTGGGCTGACTTTCCTAAAATTGGGAATGGGTAAGTGAGTTTTGAATTTTAGAGTTTTGAGTAACAAGAGAGTTTTGAATAACAAGAGAGTTTTTTAATCTGAAAATTAAACCTTAAAAATTATTACTAATTACCATTCACCAATCGCCAATCACCCCTTACCAATTACCAATGACTAGCAGCAACGATGCAATTCAGGCACTGCGCGAGGCTCTCCGATTTTCTCCGGATAATGTACCCTTGCGACAACATCTTGCAGAGACACTTTTGAGCCAGGGTCAGGCAGAGGAAGCCGAGCAAGAATACCGCCTCGCCTTAGCGCGATCGCCCGAAAATCAGCAGTTGAAATTGGGGTTAGCTCGTGCCTTCTATCAACAAGGAAAGCATCCCCAAGCACTGGTTATTGTGGAAGATCAAATAAAGCGCTTGGATTGTCCAGCGGGTGCTTTTCTGCTTCATGCGCGTCTTCTTCTCAACACGGGGGCTGTGGAACAAGCTGTCCGTCAGTATCGCAGGGCAGTCGAAGTCGATCCATCTGTCAAAGATGCTGATTTTGCCGAAAGGTTGGGAATTGGGGCACAGGAGGACGTTCAAGAGGTCGTAGACGGGAAAATTCGGGCAGGGGTGGGAGACTTTCCGCACCCAGAAGAAGATACTCCAGTCGAAAAACCCGCGATCGGATTCCGGGATGTTGGCGGGATGGAAGCGGTCAAAGACGAAATTCGGATGAAAATTATTTATCCCCTGAAACAGCCGGAACTGTACAAAGCTTATGGGAAGGCAATTGGGGGCGGAATTTTAATGTACGGCCCTCCGGGTTGCGGTAAAACTTATCTGGCTCGTGCGACAGCTGGCGAAATTAATTCTAGTTTCCTGTCTGTTGGAATTAACGATGTATTAGATATGTGGTTGGGCAACAGCGAACGCAACTTGCACGACCTTTTTGAACAAGCCAGACGCAACCAACCTTGCGTATTATTTTTTGATGAAGTTGATGCTTTAGCTGCCAGTCGTGCGGATTTGCGACAAAATTCTAGCCGCATGGTAATTAACCAATTTCTATCAGAATTGGACGGCGTGAGGAGTTCTAATGAAGGGGTATTAATCCTAGCTGCAACGAACGCCCCTTGGCACTTAGACTCAGCCTTCCGTCGTCCGGGACGCTTTGACCGCATCTTGTTTGTACCGCCGCCTGATGCAGAAGCAAGGGCGGCGATTTTGCGCTTGCTGTGTCGGGGTAAGCCAGTGGAGGATATTGACTACAACCACTTAGCCAAGAAAACTGAGAATTATTCAGGCGCAGACTTAATGGCAGTGGTGGATGTGGCAGTAGAAAGGAAGTTAGCAGAAGCAATGAAAGCTGGTATCCCGAAGCCACTGACTACCAAAGATTTAGCCTCGGCGGCAGGAAGCGTGAAACCTTCGACAAAAGAATGGTTTTCAACGGCTCGTAATTATGCCTTGTATGCGAATGAGAGCGGTTTGTACGATGACATCCTGAAATATCTGAAACTCTGATGGGCGTACATTTGGAGCGTGCCGAAATCCTCATGGCTCAATCGCGTTATGAGATGGCGGCGCAGGAATTGCAGCAGGAATTAGCAGTCGATCCAGATAGCGCCCAGGCTTATGCGTGGCTAGGCTGGTGCTTGAGGTTTCTCAAGAACTACGAGGAAGCAATAAAAGAAGCTGATCAAGCAATTAAGCTGGCACCAGATTGGGAGACTGGTTATTACGTTCTGGGTTGGATCCTCTGCGATCGCAATCAGCTTCTGGAAGCTGAGAACGTAACCAAAGAGGCAATTCGCCTAAATCCTGAAAATGCCAACCATTTCATCCTACTATCAAACATTCGAGTTAAACAAAAGCGATGGCAGGAGGCACTAGAAGCAGCGACGCAGGGGCTTAACATAGAGCCAGAGAATGTTGACTGTTTGAATAACAAAGGGATTGCCCTATTCGAGTTGGGTCGAACAGAGGAGGCAATCGCTACGACTGAGCAAGCGATCGCGCTTGACCCGGAGAATGCCCTCAACTACAACAACTTGGGATGGATGATACTGAATCGGGAAGGAAGCCCCACGAAAGCTTGGGAGTATTTCCGCCAAGCACTCCGACTCAACCCCAATTTGGAATCTGCACAGGATGGACTCATCCAAGCGATCAAGTTAAAAAACCCACTATACAGACCAGTTTACAGGTGTGTAATATTCCCGTACCGCCGTTTAAAACTAGGCAGATTTTTGAGCGGGAAAGCTTTGTTGGGCTTCTTTGCGTGCTTGTGTTTGGGATTCCGTATATTGCTGAATCTTGCTGCAACTAATCCCAATCCTTTGATTTGGTTAGCGCTGATTGTTTTGTTTTGGTTAATCTTTTTGCCTTGGTTTGTAGACCTCTTGATAACCCTATTACTCGAATTGAAGTTTAAGCAATCCTATTGGCTCACGACTTTAGTTTGGGCAATAGTAAGCGCATTTTATTTGTGGTTAATGACCGGAAATTCTAAAACTCTGTTTGCTCCCGTTTTATTCGGATTGTTGCTTCTGCCTGTATCGGCA
This sequence comes from Trichocoleus sp. ST-U2, assembly GCF_039961875.1. Classification (NCBI taxonomy): domain Bacteria; kingdom Bacillati; phylum Cyanobacteriota; class Cyanophyceae; order Leptolyngbyales; family Trichocoleusaceae; genus Trichocoleus; species Trichocoleus sp. ST-U2. The sequence goes on from NZ_JAMPJY010000007.1 coordinate 193,659, forward strand.
ACGTTCCGATCTTCAGCGGGGTGGCACAGCAGCCTCATGGTGGGATATACAACCATCATGGGGTTAGTTGGGCTGGCAGGGCTAGTTCTTCCATTACCAGGGCTACCTTTTGTAAGTGTTGACGTTTGGTTCTGGTTGACTTGGTTCATCGTTCTCGCATTGGGAACGCTTTTTTCCTTTTTTTTGAGCAGAAGAAGCTCTCCCAAGTTAAAGTAGTGCCTGAAAAAGAATGGTTTTTGATGCTCGTAATGATGCCTTATATGCGAATAAGAGCAGTTTGTACGACGACATCCTGAGATGACATCCTGAAATATCTGAAACTCTGATGGGCATACATTTGGAGCGGGCACAGCTGCTGATTGAGCAGTCGCGGTATGAAATGGCAGAGAAAGAACTGCGACAGGAACTCGCAATGGAGCCAGATAGCGCGATCGCGCATACTCTGCTCGCCCTGTGCTTGAATTATCGCCAAATGTACTCGGAAGCCACCCAGATGGCTCAGCGAGCGATTCGCTTGGCTCCCGATTGGGGGTACGCTCACTACGTCTTGGCCTATATTCTGTGCGATTACAACCAGCTTCTAGAAGCGGAAACGGTACTCAAAGAGGCTTTGCGGCTGAGTCCCGATAACCCCAGCTACTTCGCCCTACTCTCGCGCATCCGATATAATCTACAGCTTTGGCACTCAGCACTTGAAGCGGCAACCCAAGGGCTTGTCGTTGACCCAGAGGACGTGGAGTGCCTAAATTACCGAGCGATGTGTCTGATGCAACTCGGTCGCTTACCAGAAGCTCAGGCGGTTATTGAGAGTGCGATCGCGCTTGACCCAGAATATGCAGGAAGCTATGCCAACCGCGGCTGGATACTCCTGGCGCAGGGAGGATATCCCGCTAAAGCCTTAGAGTGTTTCCGCGAAGCACTACGGCTTCAACCAACCTTTGAGTGGGCGCGACGGGGAATCGTCGAAGCGCTCAAGGCAAAGAACCCGCTCTACAGGCTGATGCTGCGCTACTTCCTGTGGAGTTCTAGGCTGAGTAACGGAGCTAGGTTGGGCTTCAGTATCGGCTTGTACTTCGCTTTCCGCCTGCTAGTGGGCGGCATCGCTGCAAGTAGCAACCCTTTGCTGTGGTTCGTGGTGATTGCCTACTGTCTGTTTGTCCTGCTTACCTGGATTGCTGACCCCTTATTCACCTTATTACTCCGGTTTGACCGCTTCGGGCGATTAACCCTTTCCGAACAAGAGGTTAAAAACTCAAATTTAGTCGGGGCAGTATTTCTAAGCATCTTAATGGCAATTGGTCTGTGGTTGGTGACTAAAAACACCAACATCCTCATCGTCGCCCTCTCACTAGGACTTTTGTTGCTACCGATAACGGCGATGTTAAATTGTCCGGCAGGATGGCCCAGAAAGTTCATGGCAACCTACACGATCGTTTTAGCGATCGCATGGCTGGCGGCTATTGGTCTATCATTAGCCGAGCCGCCTCTGGGAGAAATTGGCGTTCAGTTTGCCGGAATTTCCCTAGCTTTTTTCTGGCTTGGTTCGATACTTTCGAGCTGGTTGGCAACTGTACTGATGGGCGTCAAACCAAAGTAGTGAGTGCGAGCATCTCAAGTATGTTTTCTTTACCTGAAAACCCTTCTCGAAGGTATTCCCCATAGGTTTTTAGAGCGGTTAAAAGGTTAAAAATATTTGCTCAACACTTTTAAGCTCAACACTTTTAAGCTCAACACTTTTAAGCTCAACACTTTTAAAATACCTCCGAATATTCCAGCGCTCGTTGCTTCCCCTCTGCTACAAACTACTTTCGACCATAACTGCGGGACCGACTGGCTGCGGAGGTAGGCTAGAGGGTTCTAAGGTAACAGCTAAGGTTGAGGTTGTAGCACCACAAGCACCGACGGGAATGGAAATTCGCTCTAAAACAGTTCCCCCCTGACTTGCCCCAAAATTTGCACAAGGTATCTTTTTCTCGTCAACAATTGCCCAAAGTCGATAAATTTGACCAGATGGGACAGCCGGAAGATTTTGAAAGGCGATTACCGCTTTCTGTTCGTCCAGATTAACGAGAATACTTCCAGACGCTGTATTTGCTTTTTCTGTACCTGTGAGCGTATATAAACGAGTATTCCGCTGTTGTAGCACCTCAAGGGCATCTTTCTGAGCCTGCACCGTTTGAAGTTCTTGCCGCAGCCGAGATTGCACTATCTTTAGATTTTGGCGCAGACGATAATTGTCAAACGCCAAAGCTAGGGCTAATAGTGCTACCAAACTAGCAAAAAGTTTGCTCCAAGGAAAAGAACCCTGTTTTGGAGCGGGTTCGGGGTTAACTGTCGGATTGGCAGCTTCCAGAATCGTCGAACGCAGATTTGGGGGAGGTGTGACTTCAGGAAGGGCGTAGGGCAAGAGTTCAAGCGATGCCTGCAACCGACTCACTTCTTCAGCCAGTTGCGGATTTTTTTCGAGAATTTGCCTAAATTCTTCCGCTTCTTCAGCGCTAAGATCGCCGAGGACATAACCTGCCATTAATTCTTCTAAGTTTTCGGGATTTAAAGGTTCGGTCATGGTGCAACTATTTTAGAAAATCTTGTAACGTTTGCCTCAATTTCAGTAGTCCCTGACGAGCGCGAGTTTTGACCGTCCCTAAGGGGATATTTAGTTGAGCCGCAATTTCCGATTGACTGAGACCCTGGTAATAGGACATTTCTAAGATTTGACGCTGATTTTCTGAAAGTTGCGCCAAGGCGTCCCGAACTTGCTGCGATCGCTCTCCTAACGAAGCTTGCTCAAAAGGGCTTGCAGAGCTGATTTCAGTCGTCATTGTTTGACGCCAACGCTCTAGAAATTTGTGGGTGGTGCCACGAGAGCGAAGTTTGTCAATCGCACGCGATCGCGTCATTACAGTTAAAAAGCTGCTAAGAGAACCACGAGCGGGATCGTAAGTATTAGTACGCCACAGATGCAGAAAAATCTCTTGAGTGAGGTCTTCTGCTTCTTGGGGATTTTGCAAAATTTTTAATGCTAACCCATAGACAAGAGCGCCATAGCGGTCGTAGAGAGCGCCCAGAGCAGAGGATTGACCAGCTTTAAGTGCTTGAAATAGCTCTGTATCCATCCGGGGCGTTGTATTTGTTGATTTGCCATCGAGAGAGTCAGGATGCATGCGTTCTGGAGAGTAGGTCTAAGCCAATCACTCTTCAGAGTCAATTGCAGGACTTGATTGCTCTGCATCTCTCACAGGAGATAAATTCTCTTTTTCTTTAATACGATCTAAAAGATTAATTGGATTTATTTCAACAAAACCGCTGAACGCCTCCGTAATTCTACGAGTAGTGGAATCCAAAATCTCAGTAAAATCATAAGATTTGAAAATACTGTTAATTTGTCAATGAGGTTTCTACTTAATTATGTCGCCGAGCAAGCTTTGAGTTTTTGAGGAGCATCGAATGGAATGGTTCTGGACAATCGCTGGGGTGCTGACTGCGTTCTTGGATGCGATCGCATCCAAGCTTCCAAGAGATACCGCCTTGGTTTCTGGGCTTTTTTGAGTTGGTTCATCATGCCAGAAAACCAGGCAAAGCCTTACTAGCAGTTTTACTTCAACCTCTTTTGGTATACATCTGGGGAATCCATCTTGAGCTAAAAGTACAAGGAATTCAGATGATTGCCCATTAATGTCACCAATCGTTGAGTAAAGGCAATGGAAAGAAACGATACTCCCTGGCTAGAGCAATCCGAGAAGCTGGTGAATATATGGGTTGAGACGGAGAAAATGTGGAAAAGCTGGTTCGATCTCATGAGGTCTGTTACAACTCCGGAAACACTCGTCAATGCTCGCGCAGAGGTCAAGGACGCCCAGCCGCTTTTGGACACTCAGGCGGTCTTTGGGCGTTTCCTGGAGAGATTGACCAGCTCCAGTAAGGACACAAATTTTTTGGTTGAATTGGGCAAGGATTGGCAACCCGTCTTCAACAATTACGCTGATTTGTGGCAAATCTACGAAAAGAATCTGCAAAACTTAGGTCAATTTTGGGCAGAACCACTAGAGATGGCGACTCAGGCAATGAGCGACGACAATGGAACATCGCCGTCCACCAATCCCTACTGGGACTATCAACAGACCTTTGGCAACTTTCTTTTAAGCCCAAGCCTGGGATATACCCGTGAGTTCAACAACAAACTGCTGAAAAGCTTTGATGCCTGGACAAATTTCTATAAAGCAAGCTTTGACTATCAGTTAGTACTGATCGATGTCTGGGTAAAAGCTTTTGAGCATCTGGTGCGATTGGCATCTTCCCAGGAAAAAGGCGAAACGCTTCAGAACTGGCGGCAGTTTCAGCAAGTCTGGAGTAAGGTATTTGACCAAGCATTCGCACAGACGTTCCGTTCAGAAAATGCCCTTCAGATCCAGGGTAAGTTCTTGAATGCAGCCATGACCTACAGGCTCCACCAGCAACAGCTAATGGAAGTGTTTCTGAAGATGAATGACTTGCCAACTCGCAGCGAAGTCGATGAGATGCACCACAGCATCTACGAACTGCGGAAGGAAATTAAAAGCCTGAAAAAAGCTTTAGCACAATCCCAACGCCGCGAAGTGTCTTGAGGATGCAATGCACGAGTTTACCGAGCTAACCGAAAAACTGTTTAAGGGTGCCCATAACTTAAGTCACCTGCGCGAGGAGGACATTCAGATTGGGGTGACACCCAAGGAGGAGGTTTACCGCGAAGATAAGGTGGTGCTGTACCGCTTCACTCCTAAGGTAGAGTCTTCGCTGAGCATCCCTATCCTGATTGTTTACGCTCTCGTTAACCGTCCCTACATCGTCGATTTACAAGAAGGGCGATCGCTTGTTGCCAATTTGCTCAAACTTGGCATGGATGTTTATCTGATTGACTGGGGCTATCCGAGTCGAGGCGATCGCTTTTTGACCCTTGACGACTACATCAATGGTTATATCAATAACTGTGTGGACGTAGTACGCGATCGCTACAATCTAGAGCAAATCAACCTGTTAGGAATTTGTCAGGGAGGCGCTTTCAGTCTCTGCTACAGTTCCATTTACCCAGAGAAGGTGAAAAACCTAATTACTATGGTCACTCCAGTGGATTTTAACACCAATGAGGGACTGCTCAATGTTTGGGGTGGAAGCACTCTGGGGTCACAAGCTCTGGATGTGGATTTAATGGTAGATACTCTGGGGAACATCCCTGGCGACTTCATGAACTTAGAGTTTTTGATGCTAAAGCCCTTTCAGTTAGGAATTCAGAAGTATATTGACTTTCTGGATACTATCGATGAGGACAAGTTGCTCAACTTTCTCCGCATGGAAAAGTGGATTTTTGATAGTCCTGACCAAGCTGGAGAAGCTTATCGACAGTTTATGAAGGATTTCTACCAGGGAAACAAACTCATCAAAGGCGAGATCGAGATAGGCAAGAAACGAGTAAATCTGGAGAATATCCGCATCCCAATTTTGAACATATACGCCGAGCAAGATCATCTAGTTCCCTCGGCATCTTCCTTGGCTCTTGAGAAGTATATAGGGAGCGAAGACTATACCGTGCGTTCCTTTCCAGTCGGGCATATCGGGATGTATGTGAGCAGTAAGGTGCAGCGAGACCTTCCTCCCACGATTGTTGATTGGCTGAAGGCGCGAGTTTAGAACAGTTGGCATCTAGCAATTCTCTATTGGATGCAGTAAGGTTTAACCCCACCTCTGCCTCTCCCCGCGAACGGAGAGGGGTTCAATATTCTCCCCTCTCCGTAAACGGAGAGGGGATGGGGGTGAGGTTCCGAGTGTATATTGCACTAAGAGTGAGAACCGCTATATATAAGCTTTGCGGAGCGCTTTTCGGAAGGCTTTGCTAACGCTTTACAGCAGCTGGCGATCGCGCGATCGCAACCCTCCACACCCCCACCTCTTAGGTCTGTGCCGCCTATACCGCAAGCGGTATAGGCGGCACAGAATTTTAATTCGCTAGCATATATGAGCCAGGTTTTCAGTTCCTGGTCAATTAACACCTCAAGACATTCGGACTAGGGTCTAAATACTTCTCCCGATGCCGTCAGTTGTTTCTTGCAACGGCTCAACCCTAGGAGATTCTTAATACCCGATGTCCGAAGCCTCACCCAAGCCAGTCAATCAACTGCTAGCTGCTCTGCCAGATGCTGAGTACCAAGGCCTTGTTCCCAATCTAGAGCACGTCCCGCTCTCTTTTAAACAAGTCCTTTACGAGGTTGGTGAACCAATTAAATACGTCTATTTCCCCGATCGGGCAATCGTTTCTTCCCTCACCACGATGGCAGATGGCTCGATGGTCGAAGTTGCTTTAGTGGGAAATGACGGAGTGGTCGGTCTCCCCGCCGCTTTGGGAGATAACATCGCCACTACAATCGCAATGGTGCAGGTACCAGACTCTGCCATGAGGATGAAGGCAAGCGTGCTGAAAACCGAGTTTCAGCGGGGTGGTTCACTGCAAAGTCTGTTACTGCGCTACATGCAGGCGCTGCACGCCTTCGTTTCCCAAAATGCTGCCTGCAATCGCCTCCATTATCTGGAGGGGAGACTGGCTCGTTGGCTGCTGCTCGTCTGTGACCGTGTAGAGTCAAAGGAGTTGCCCATGACTCATGAATTTATGAGCCAGATGCTGGGTGTACGACGTGCGGGTGTCACGGAGGTGGCTAACGCTCTTCAACAGGCAGAACTGATTCGCTACACTCGTGGCAAAGTTACCATCCTGAATCGGGAAGAATTGGAAGCCGTTTCGTGTGAGTGTTATCAAATTATCCAGGGCGAGTACGTTAGGTTGCTAGGCACTAAGAACGGTTGAGAGTTGTTGTTAGAGGAAGAAGCGATCGCTTCTCTCTAGCTGCTCGCGCAGCTCAATATTGATGAAAGTTGATGAAAGCCGTTATCTCGCAACCTGTCTAGGCTAGATGAGCTTACTGGTGTTAGACACTGACACCGCCAGTACCGCTAACCCTACAGCTCCCAGTACAGCGATCGCATCCCACCTTGCGGTTAGATGAGTTTCCAGCCCAGTGGAGTAACTGTTCGCCCGTGAGTTCTTGGTGACATCTCCTGCACCAACCTGAGTACAGGTATGGTGTAGGCTTCGCAACCAATCCGGCTATTGCTTTCACTAAATCGTCCCCTTGCTCAAAAGATTTAGCTAATCAACATCAGTTCTGTTCGCTTTACGGGCGATCGGGTTGCTGTCAATACATCCTCAGCGGAATCAACCAGTACGAATTGCAGTTCGCGCCGCACATCTTCCGTTAACTCAAGTTAACGCTATAGCAAATTATCGATTTCTAACTTTATCTTTAGGATGATTTATCTAATGATTTATAGATAAGTTATAGAGAACCAAACGTGAGAATTATCACATTTTATAAAAAACAGTTTCCCTCGCTTTTGTATTTTGAATAACACATTAATTTAATATTTCACTTAGTTGGAAGATAGGTTGATATGGCGATCGCTCTTACTCAGTGCATACCATTAGCTAGAGGATAAAAAATGAATCGCAGCTTAAGATGTCTGATAACACAGGGAATTTCATCAAGGAACGATGGGCTTATTACTAATAGACATGGATGGCACGCTCCGCGAACCACTCAGCGGACACCAATACTTCCAACATCCCAAAGATCAACGCATTATTGAAGGTGCTGATATTGCCATTCGCGCCCACAAAGATGATTGGATTATTGTTGGCATCACCAACCAAGGTGGAGTTGCCGCAGGTCATAAGTCTATGCAACGGTGCATCCAGGAACAGCAATACACGCTTGAGTTATTCCCTGAGTTGAGAGAAATTTACTTTTGCCCAGACTTTGAGGGTAAAAAATGTTTCCGCGTCACTCATCACAATGTTCATAACCACAGCCAAACCAAGTGGTCTGGACAGTACCGCAAACCGCAATCGGGTATGTTGCAGCTAGCAATGGTCAGACACAAACATACTCCGCAAAATTCGCTCTATGTAGGAGATCGCCCCGAAGACGAACAAGCTGCCCAACGAATAGGTGTACCCTTTCAATGGGCATGGGACTGGATCGCACAACATCAAGAAGCGATCGCTCCCAACCTGACAGAAGCACAGTAACAAGAGAGGATACTCATGGAACGAGAGATTACAGATAGCGACGGCATTACCTGGACGTGCATTCAAGCCTATTCTGGGCTTGACAACAACGCAGAAAACCGGGATGCGGCGCAGGTTAAAGGGCAGGAGGATACCTACTGGGTCGTTTGTACGCCCAGTGGTGGCGCGAAGTCGGTGCGGCTCAAACTTCAGGGTGAATGGGAAAAATCCTACTCTGACGAGATGTTGCTCGATGAAATTCAAGCACAGCAGGAGGTATGATCGCAGCAAAATTCGCTGTATGTAAGCGATCGCCCCAAAGATGAACAAGCTGCCCAACGAGTAGGTGTACCCTTTCAATGGGCATGGGACTGGACCTGTGCAACATCAAACTCTAGTCTTAAGTATTCTCTTGGCAGCATCGATACCTGATAAAGCAGCACCTTCCATAAAACCTTGCCACTCGTAAAAAGAGTTAGCGTGTTCGCCAGCAAAGTAAATATTTTTAAACGGTTTACCTTCATTACCTGCAATTGTTGTGAAATAACCGGGGTGATTGCAGGTGTAACTGCCCTGGAATAGGGGGTTAGAAGGCCAGTGTTCTAGATGCACTAAAAAATTATTGCCGTTGCGTGTGGCTGCCTTTAAAGTGCCAGGAAAAACGCGGTTGAGGTCATTGAGAAAAGACCCGGTTTCCTGCTGAACTTGATTAGGATTAATGTTTTTGCCTCGATTTCCACCAGAGTAGTCGGTCAGCACTGCTCTATTATTAGTTGCATTTTGTGGGTTTGTTTCCCAAGTGTTTTGATGATTTGATAAATCTGAATAGGATGAGCCGTCACTGCCAAGAGCAACCCAAGGGCGACTATTAAAGCCAACCATCATCTTAGCATTGGTTCCATAGCGCAAATTATTAATCGCAAATAGTTTCTCGGCAGGCAGTTGAAGACCTTTTAAATCAACTTGGCGCAAAGTTGAGAAGGGAATCGCAAAGACAACTGCATCATATTTGGCAGATGAGGCATCATTAAATGTTAATTCTACTTTGCCTGCACTATCAAAGCGGACTCCTACTAACTGCTTGTTATAGTTAATTTGTCCTTGCAGTCGGCTACGCAGACCTTCAACAATTTGCTGGTTGCCGTTAATGACGTGATAGCGCTCATCGCTGAAGACACCAAAGGGTGTAAACTTCGATCGCTTGTCGGCGTGAATGAAAAAGAGAAAACTGAGGCTACTTTGCTGGTCAATTTCTAAACCGTACTCGGCAATATAAGCAGCTTTGATAACACCTTTGATTAGGTTTCCGGCATTACGGCTATCTAGATAGTCTCGCAGACTGAGCAAGTCGAGCTTTTTGTCAGCATCAGTATAATTGTCGGCGGTGGGCTGTGCAGAAAGCGATCGCAAGTCGGTACGCATAGCGGCAACAAAATTGCGGAATTCATCCACAACTGCTGACTCTGAATAGCGCTGACCGTTGAAATAGTAAAAAACTTCTCCTGGTTGTTTTGATAAATCTTCTGTCTTGAGGTTAAACTCCCGTACGTATCCCAGCATTGTCTTGTGCAAGTTGTCAATAAACTCGCCGCCTCTTTCCACAACCTGACCGGGAAAATTAACATTCCCAGCAAAATCGCCTCCCAGAGAATAACAGCGACCGCCACTTCTATTGCTTGCTTCAAATACGGTAGCGTTAATCCCGTTTTTCTTCAGTTCGTACCCGCAAGCAAGTCCGGCTAAACCAGCCCCCACAATTCCAACTTTTACATCTGCTGGTACAGGAGCTGCGAGGGTACGGTGAAGCAATCCTGAGCCTACTCCTATTGTCGCGCCGATCGCACTCAGCTTGCCCATATCAGTAAGAAATTCGCGCCGATTCGTGCGCCGTACCGCCATCAATGCCTCTAGAGATGCAATTCGCTCAATTCCCTCGTTGGTGGAGATATTTTGCTCTTGGCAATAGCGAGCAATGCGGATAGCACGTGCTAAGTTGTCGAAGAGTGGGGAACGACTCATGATAGCTTTTTCTCCTCACGCAGAGATTAATAAACGTCCTGTGCAACTTTATACTCAGAACCCTCGTTGTTATCGGGGGCTTTCTTAAAGTTACACGTTGCGCGATCGTCAGTTGAGTGATTCAAGGATGTAAAGCTATCTCTTGCATTGATACTGAAACGAGCGCAAAAAAAGTAGTCCCACAAGGACTACTTTTGCATTACAGAATCAGAGCCAAGGAGGGCAGATGAAATAATTTCCAGCCGTAAGCATTAGAACACTGTCTCTACTTCGAGAAGGTATTCTGGTTACGCGCTAGGTTGAGCATTCGATGAATTTGGCATAGCGATTTCTGCTGACTTCATAAATCCGAAGTAGAAAGCGATCGCAGCAGTTAGAGCATTGAGCCAGATATTATTTCCAAAAAGTGGTGTAAGCCCAAACAGCGTATTTGCAAAGGGCAGCAATCCTAAAATAGCACCTGCTGCATAAAGGATAGCGAAGATGCGATTGAACACAATTGCTCCGCTTAAGCTAGTAAATGCCGCAATTCCCCAAACACCCACTAAAACGCCAATTGCATTATGAAAATAGTTGGTGGGGAATACCCCGAATATATAGCCGAAACCTGGTTCGGAGGTAAAGTTCTCAGAAAGAGTGACAAAACCAGGCATAAATCCAGCTAAGCCAAGTGACAAGAAAAGGAGACCTAGGATGAGAGCAGCGTAACGAATTGAAGAAACTGAAGATGTTGATGTTTGCGATGTTGATGTTTGCATGGCAGTATTTTGGTTTTTTAAAATTTTGGGTGTGGGCTAAACAAGTGTTTTGCTGCTGTTGGAGAAATACAGACAGCTTCTAACTGACCATTCAACTTCTAGCGAACCAGGTGGAGTACATCCCGAAGAACGCTATAACCAGCCATATCCCAAAGAAGATAGGCAACAAAACCCAGCATTGCTAGGCGACCGTTCCATAGCTCTTGCTGTGGGTTCCAGCCAAAAATCCAGGCATTGCGATCGGAACCGTTATATGCTGGAGCGACCGTAGGGGTTTTAGCAGTATTGATGGTTGAGTTTTTCATAGTGAATCGTTCTCAATGACGTTGTTTTGATTTCATGCTATCGAGTAGATTTGCTAGTATTGTCTACCGTTAGGATTGCATTCTACCTATATCTAAAGATTCGATTTGTAACGTTCAACTGTTAATATCGGCACAAGAAAAAGCATCCTTATTTACTGATAAAATTTGGAAGAAAAGCCCGAACTTTTATTCCGGATGGTTGACTTCAGGATCGATCGGAAGTTGAATTGGGTCAGTATCGGGTAGCGTTCCTTGAGCATCGCTACCAGGTACGTCGGGATTGTTGTGAAGATTAACGCGACCTTTTTCCGACTGCTCGCCATCTGCCGCATAAGAGCCTGCAATCGTTGCAGCTCCAGCAGTTTTGGCATCGCCTGTGGTCCTGGTTGTGGATGAGAAATTAGAAGCAATGGGATGCGCGATCGCTTCTCCCTCTGGGTTTGTGCTGACTCCGGCTGCAATGTTTGCATCTAAAACAGCACTTCCACCTGCATCGGAGAATGCAAAAACTTGAGCCTGTTGAGATGCGCCAACTTCTTGATTTGGCTCACTTGCTAGATTCGGCATGGATGCATTACTCTTTTCTAATTTCTCGGTGAATCTCTTAGAACAATTACTGTGGTATCAACCTCTCCCCTCCCACTAGCTTCACTCGCGATCGCCATCAGCCACAACTAGGGCGAAATACACAAGCCAGAAGCAGCATTTCAGAGAGAGCAACTAGCACTTCAGTTCGTTGTATAGAGCGGCGAAACTCAACAGACAAACTTTGAGTTGGGTTTCTTCCCTCAACCCAACCTACAAAGTTAGCTGAGATCGCATACGTGTTTGGTTTTGCGATCGCTAAATCTAGCTCTCAACCCAGAATCCTTGGAGCAGCGGAATAGAACCGAGCCGAGCAGTTCATTTTCATCAAAGACTTGCCTAATTTTCAGGAATCTTTAATCTTTTTAACGAGAATCAGTTCCTTGATTCGGAGCGCCTACCACCTTAGGAGAAGCTCCTGGAGCTTCAGGTTCCGCACCGGGACTGGTTTCAGAATCGGCTTGTTGACTCGTCATACGATATCTCTCATCAAGCGGAGTGTCCCCCTCTTCTGTGGTTGGTACAGTTGTTTCGCTTCCAGGATTATTTTGAGGGTCATATTTAACCTCATCTTGCCGATTGTCTTGAGGATTTTCTATTGTCATAAACTGCACCTTATAAATCGGGCTATTCTACTAGGATATTCTTTAGTTTCTTAAAGGTTTTCTATCTCCGGTTAGGACTGCCTCTATGACTAATTTAATAGGAGATATTACTGGGTAATTAGCCAAAAAGTATGATAGAGCACAATTAGAGTTAACATTTGCTATTTATTTGAGCGAGAAGCAAGACTTGCCATCAAGCAAATTGTGATTCTTATAGGAAGGTGTGTAAAATAGCTGCTTTGATGAAAGTCGATCTAAAAGCTATCATTTGCAATGGACGGTTGTAGAGATTGTCATCGATCCTCAAGCGTTGCGATTACAACTGTTTACCCCATTTCGCCGACGTTGGGTACACCTACCCCTGTCCGATGTTCTTCGTATCGAACTGTTCGATGAGAGGTATGTGGTGCTATTGCGCTATCAACACGAGCGGTTGTGTATCATCCGTACCCGTTATCAAGACTATATGATTGGCTCCAGATTACGGCTCGTTGAACAGGAGTGGCTAGTCACAAAATTGTCTGCATTACTGAAACAGATGTAGGGTTGCGATCTTGAGAAATAGCAATAAACTTGCGATCGCGTCTTCGATCACGTTGGCATCAATTGCTGAATGCGCTGTGGTTCCTCTCCAAGCCAATCTAGATTTTGGGCAGTGCTGTCGAAAATTGATGAAGTTTTGAATGGCTCAAACTCGCCCCGTGATGCGGCTTCTGCTGTTTTTGCTAACAGCGATCGCACCTGCTCGTCATTCATTGGCTGAAATGTCCGCATCGCTTCAAACGCCTGATCGAGAATCTCCATGCTGTCAATTCCCGTAATCACAACCGATGTGGGTAGATTCAGGGCATAGTGCAGACATTCAATTGGCGTTACCGTATTTGACCGTAACAGAATCCCGTTTGCCATACTTTTCATCCCCAGAATGCCGATGTCCTGTTTAACCAGTTCTGGCACAACCAACTTCGCAAAGCTTCGGTAGTGGGCATCCATCACATTCAGCGGCAACTGAGCCGCATCAAACTTAAACCCGTTACTGGCTGCAATTTCCAGCATATGCAGATGAATCTGGGGGTCTTTGTGCCCGGTGAAGCCAATATAGCGGACTTTGCCAGCTTCCCTCGCCTCAATCAAGGCGGCATTTGCCCCTTCTGGATCGAACACTCGATGCGGGTCTTCGTAGCGGAGGATTTCGTGGTGCTGGACGAGATCGATGCAATCAACTTGCAGGCGTTGTAGTGATTCGTCTAGCTGTCTTGTGGCTTCTTTTTTGGAGCGACCGTCAATTTTCGTCATCAGGAAAACTTTGTCTCGGTAGCCATCGCGCAACGCTTTACCCATGCGAATCTCGCTGACTCCACCGTTGTAATCCCAACTGTTATCCATAAAAGTGATGCCACGGTCGATCGCAGTGCGAACAATCCGGATACCCAGTTGCTCATCAACATACTTCAATCCGATGTGCCAGCCACCGAGTCCGATTGCAGAAACGCGCTCTCCTGTACTGCCGAGAGTTCGGTATAGCATTTCTGAGTTTGGTGTACTTTCTGACATCTGTTCTCCTTGGCTGTCACCGATTGCTTAAATGCATATAGCTATGAGCAAATTCAAACGCAAGGAACCGTTCGCAACATCTTGCTAGAGGCACACGAGAGCTGGATCTTGTAATAGCGCTGTTAGCCCTGTACGCTAAATGACTCATGGAATGAGACAACTCCAGTGGGTATCGGTGCGCCGAACGAAATCGCTTGGAAGTATTCAGGTGGGACATCGGGTAGAACAAGATTTGGCTGGCTCGTGAAACCAAAACGGTTGTAGTATTTTGGTTCGCCAAGCAATACACATCCACCTGCACCAAGTTCGCGTAGCGTAGCCAACGCCTGCTTCATAAGCTGTGAGCCAATTCCAATGCCTTGATGTTCCGGCGCTACAGAGATCGGGCCGAGTCCATACCAACCCTGACTCCCATCGGAAATGGAAACCGGGGATACAGCAACATGACCAACGATTTGTCCATTCACTTCGGCAACGAGAGAAACTGTCAAGTTCCCTGAGTTACGCAAGGCATCAACAATCAACTGCTCAGTGTGGCTAGTATGGGGAGCATTGAGAAATGCGGCAGTTGTCAATGCTTTGATGTCCGCCACATCAGAAGTAACTTCTTTTCGGATTGTTAGATTCATTGCTGCCTCTTTCTGGTTTGGATATCTTGCCTTGCTCCACTCAGCGCTCCTGCGATCGCTTTTGCGGGACGTTTCTTTTCATTTTCAAAGAAGATTCGCCAGAGATTGCCAGCTTGGGTCTAGTCACCCCAATCGTGAGATTCATAGCTTTTGGCAATGTAGTTGTCAAAAGCTAGTCCAGTCAAGGCGAAATCCCCGACTTTTTAGAAAAGCCGGGGATCTAAACTGCTGGGGATTGCTTGTAACTCATTCGTAATCCACGCTCATCCTGTCGGATCGTCGCTGACTTTAACAATCAGCTTGCCAAAGTTTTTCCCTTGCAGTAAACCGATGAAGGCGTGGGGCGCGTTTTCCAACCCCTCTACAACGTCTTCTTTATACTTGAGCTGGCCTTCCTGCAACCACTGAGAAACATCGTTAACGAACTCTGCCTGACGCTGTAGGTAATCACCAATAAGAAAACCTTTAATTAAAGCGCGTTTAACCAAAAGTGGCATCAAATTAGGGCCAGGCGGAGGATTTTCTGCGTTGTACTGCGAGATTAAACCAACCAGTGGGATTCTTGCCCCAAGATTAATCTGCTGCAACACGGCTTCTAAAATTGGCCCCGCCGTATTGTCAAAGTAAACATCAATTCCGTTAGGACAAGCCGCTTTCAGTGCAGAACTTAGGTCTTGAGTTTTGCGGTTAATGCAGGCATCAAACCCTAATTCTTTCACGACGTAATCGCATTTCGCCTCACTCCCAGCCACCCCGACGACCCGACAGCCTTTGAGTTTAGCAATTTGACCGACTACAGAACCGACTGCACCAGAGGCAGCAGAAACGACAACCGTTTCGCCCGCTTGGGGTTGCCCAATATCCAGCAGCGCAAAATATGCGGTCATTCCGGGCATCCCCGTTATGCCCAATGCATAAGAGATAGGTGCTTGATTGGGGTCAAGCTTACGCAACATTTCGCCTTTTGATACGCCATAGGCTTGCCAGCCGTCATAACCCAGCACAAAATCTCCGGCTGAGAATTGGGGATGATTCGATTTCACCACTTGGCTGACTATGCCGCCAACCATCACGGAACCCAATTCTGCTGCTTCCCCAACTGGGCGGCTTTTGAGTAAGATTTGTTGGTTAGTTGAATTAGGCATTGATGATTCCTATTTTTTCCAATGCGTTGAGCATCGATTAGTGCTGTACCAAGCTGGACAATCATCCCAACAAGCCTACTACCGATTGCAGTTGATGATCGCTAGCTCAACATCTTTCATCAGACATAATTGGACTTGAGTTAGACAAGTGGTGTCACGCTTGCTCAAACCCACCACGATGAATTCTGAAAACTTGCTTAGGGTAAAAGGTTAAAGGGGTAGGGGAAAAGGAAATTCTATAACCTTTACCCTTTAACCCTTTTCCCTTCGTCCTTTGACGTAAAACGATAAGCCGATCTTGCAATTGTTGCTGTAAGACAACCTGGTAGAGAAAATCCAAGAGATAAGCTAGTAAGGAAGTGTCTAATAACTTGTTAGATAGCTAACCGCAACTGTCTAACTTTACTCTCCACGAGAGATATTGGTTCAACTACTTCACCCTTGGCAAGACAATCTCGCACAACCTCAGCAACAACTTGCGCCAAATCACAAGGAACAGCATTCCCAATCTGTCTGTAGACCGAACTTTGCCCACCCATAAACTTGTAATTGTGTGGAAACGTCTGCAACCTTAATGCCTCATCAACTGTCAAACGCCTAAGTCTCTTGGGTGCTGCATCAAAAGGTAATGGCTCGCCTCCTTTCATTAAGTGAGCGTGATACCACTCAACCCAACTATCTTCACCAAAGTAGCAATGCTCCTCATCAATAATTGGTGTTTTATTTCCACCCATAGAAGCATGGAGAGCGCATGAGTAGCTATCAGGGTTTAACGGTCTTCCCTGACCATTGAACAACATCCCTGCATAGGGAGAACGTCGCATAACTGGTTTAGCAGCGATAGTAACTTTCGCATTGCATATCCGCTTGTTACTCTCGGAACCTGCTACGCCTAGAGGTAAAACAATATCTCGAACCGTTGGAGCCTGCTTTTTACGTGATAAAAACTGAGTTTCTAAATTGCTAACGTCTTTAATGTCACGAAAGCCAATCAAAAACATCCGCTCACGGGACTGTGGAACACCGAAGTCAGATGAATTCAGTACAACTAATCTGTATCTATATCCCAACTGACTAGAAATGTGGAAGAGTTTTTGACGAACTTCAGACCATTTGTCAAGGGTTGCTAATGCTTTTACATTTTCGCATATAAAGGCGCGAGGCTTGGTTAACTCAACCACCTTCATGAATATCCATAGCAACTGACTGCGTGGGTCATCGGGATTCATCTTTCCAGCTACAGAAAAGCCCTGACAAGGTGGACCACCAAAAACAATATCTATCCCCTCAAAGATATGCATATCAGCCAGGAATTGGTGGATATCACCGCACTTGATTATTATTCCTGGGTGGTTTGCCTTGTAAGTTAGGCAAGCATTTTTGTCAATGTCACTAGCACAAACAACATTGAACCCTGCTCGGATGAATCCAACATCCATCCCCCCTGCGCCAGAGAAGAGTGAGAGTCCCGATAACATCGTTGTGTTTTTCATGTATGCGATTTTGGCATATCCGGCTTTCCAGATCAATATCTGAATTATGGAAAGTCAAAAGCAATCTGTGTCAAGCATTCACGATCCTGAATACCACAGAATCATTGATGCGCTTATTCACTTAAGAGAACAAGCAAAAATCTCTCAGAAAGCTATTGCTCAGGCAATAGGTCTGACGCAGCCTGACATTTCCAAGATAGAACGCCGGGAACGTCGGATTGACATTCTCGAAGCATTACGCTGGGTTCGGGCTACAGGCGCTAACCCTGCCGAGTTTTTTACACAATTTGGCAAGCCAGAGAGTTGAGCATGAGTTCTTCTAAGCCAACCGTAGATCCCAAAGCAGCCGAGCAACTTCTCCGAGAAGCCATTGCGATCACCCAAGATGACTCCAGCCAACTTCCAGTTACCCAGTGGAATACGGAGATAAGGACAATCATCCAAGGTAAACATCTGACGTTCAGATATATTCTTGTTACAGCTCTTTTAGGAAAAGCAACTAACCCAGGTATCAATGCTCTTTCTCTTCAAGCAGGAGCTAACCTTGGTGGCGCTTATGATGCCCGAAGCTTATGTCATGGTGTTGTCGTGCCACTTGAACGTCAATTACTTAATCGTTCTCTAGGAGGTTCAAATGAGCCATTCCTCAATAAGCCAGCTCGCTTTCCAACAATATCTCCATCAAATGCTGTAAGGGCTGGCAGTGATAGAGAGCTTTTGCTCATACTACACAAGGTATTATCTGAGATAGAAACCGCAGAGCAAGCTTTCAATGCCCTCTGTGTTGCTGTGAGATATGCAGTTGAAAGACAAACGGCTTTAAGTGAGCTTCTTCCAGAGATTTCAACTTCAGTAGGCTCCCACTTAAAAATCATTGAATTCGTTGAGGAGTTTATTACTAGATCGATTGAAGGACAAGTAGCTGCAATCATAACTGGAACGAGCTTATCTGTATACTTCGACCAGTTCGTAGGCTTTGAAGTTGTTGTTCATCCAGTCAATCAGAGCGGTGCTTCCTCTAAGGAAGTAGCAGATATAGACATCAAGAGGGCAGGTAAAGTTTTTGTAGCGATTGAGGTAAAAGATAAACAATTTAGTCTGCAAGATGTAGATCATGCTGCTTTCAAAGCTAGTCAATATGGTTTAACTTCAATCACGTTTGTAATGGGAAGAAGTGGGCAATGTACTAATCCATCGCTCAATCAGGTAGCAAAGGCTGTTTTGTCCACAAGACGAGTCGATGTAGTTTTTATAGAGCTTGTGCCCTTTGTCAAGTCTATACTCGCATTATGCCCAGAAATTTCTTTTTCTGCATTTTTAGCAAAGCTTCAATATTATGCAATTAGCGCACGAGTTAAGGATGAAGTTTTTGAACACATAGAGCGTGTTTTTCAATCTATCCAAGCTCCGCAACAGTAATTAGCCCGTGTTTCTAGATCATTTTCCTAATGTTAGCCGTGAGCAGGCGATCGCACTCCTTGAATTGGCAAAGGTTAAGTGAAAGATTATAACCACGCTCGAATCAAATAAACAAGTTGTATTGAAGTACGTTAAGGCATTCAATCAGAACAGGCTCACCCACCCAAAGGAGAAGCACGACAGAAGGCTTACGAATGCAAAATCCTTTTAGTTCTATATAAGGATAGAGGCACAATGAACTTCATCTAATACTGTTGATGGTGACGATCGCAAAAACAAGCAGTAAAAGCGATGCAGAAGCTGGCAGTATTCGGTGGAACAAGGATTATTGGATGCAGCATTATCGCTATCCGACCCAGAAAGTGCTTCCATTAGGCAAATAACCAATAGCAGCTAATGGGATGGGCGCATGTCTTCTCAATCTCAACGATCGCTGAACTGGCTGTTGCAGCAGTTTCAACTCAAATCAGGTAAGCCCGATATTGCTGCCAGTTTGCAGACCCTTGTATTGGTTTTGGTTCCAATTGGGGTTGGAGTGCTGATGGGTCATCCGGCTGCTAGCGCGATCGCAGTTATAGGAGCCTGGTCGGTGGCGCTGGTAAACGTCGAGGGAGCGTATCGCCAGCAGGCAACAGCCAAGATTGCGGCAGCGATCAGCATTACAGCGATGCTATTCCTTGCCAATCTAGATGATGGCACCCTTTGGCTATCGGCTCTAACGATGTTTCTAGTGATATTTATTGCAGGCTTTGTCAGTCTATTTGGGCAAGCGGTGTCATCCATCAGCCTGACTACCTCGATCGTGTTTATCGTCGCACTGCCACAGCAACACCGACACTGCAAGCCATTCGAGAACGCACTCCCATTTCCACAGAACTGGATCGAATTGCCCAAGAAATCACCAGTATTCATAGTGCGATCGCTCGGCTGCAAGCATGAATCTACTAATCTCAACCCAAACTGTTTAAGTTGACAACACCAAAGGTTTGACCAGAAATGACGAACCCTCCTTCGATCGCGAGGCATTCAAGCAGTTCGAGCGCAACGGATTCTCCAGGGTGGCTGAAGTAAAATGCTTGTACCAAAACGGAGGATTACTTGATTGGTTGTGTTGCAAAATTCATAAGCGATCGCGGAAGCTAGCCGTTAGGGTTTGCATGGGTGCGTGGCATTCAGTTTCTAATCTCACTCTTAGGAGGGGCAGCGATGTCTTCTATCGAGGACAACAAAATAATTGCTCGGCGCTGGTTTGAACTCATCAACGAACACAAGATTGAGGAACGTGAGTTCGGGATAAAAAAGGGCGGAGCAGATACGCTGAAAGTGCTGAGTTCTCAAGTATCTACCCGCCCATGCTTAGTTTAGAAGCTTTGTTTTGCCACGTCGATGATT